>JAGAUH010000108.1 GCA_017620875.1 Clostridia bacterium | reverse complement strand
GCCGGCAAAATATTCTTCGTTTTTAAACACCGAACCACAAGACTTGCCTTTTGGCGCTTTGTTAAATCGGATTTTTTTATAATGCTCTAACTTGCCTTGTATAGTTTCGTTATCCCAAGGCTTTAATTTAAAACAAACTTGCAAAATACCTTCTTGACTAAACCTACTAGTGCGATAGTCGAAATTGCAATTTTTGTTGTTGTAAATACCGTTTTCACCCTTTACGTAAACGACGTATTCTCCAATAGTTTTGCCAAAACAACCACTATTCATACAAACGGCACCGCCAACGCTAGCAGGTATGCCAATTGCGAACTCTAACCCACTTAGACAGTTGTCGCAAGAAAGGTTTACCACGTCTACCAAATTAGCACCGGCATCTGCAACTATTAAGTCCCCTTTAATAGTTATTTTGTTTACTTTTTTAGTGTTTATTACAAATCCGTTAAAGCCCTTATCCGACACTAGCACGTTAGAGCCGTTGCCAAGAATAAAAAGTTTTTGCCCTTTTAATATACTTAGGCATTGTTTTAAATTATCTACGCTAGTAGGATATATCATAGCCTTACATTTTCCACCCGTACTATAAAAAGTGTGGCGAGATAACGGCTCGTTTTCTACGATATCAATTTTTAGCCTAGAAATTTCTTGTAAAAAGTCTTTCAAATTACTTTCCTCCATATTATACTAAATTTATTTAAAATTTTCAACAAGTTTTTAACTCTTGTTTTAACTCAAACGTAATATTCTTTAGTATTTCTGGACTAGTAAAAAAGTTTTGCGTACTTTGTATTTGTGTTTTTTGCAATTCTTTTAAAGGGCTATCTTTATACAAATCTAAATTGCTAACGGATAACATACCGATACTCTCTAACGCAAGTTGCCTTTCGGGTGAGAGTAAATAAGAAATAAAATCTTGGCAATACCCCATCTTTTCGGTATCGGTAGTAGTTAGGCAAATAACTTGATTTAAGTCGCAAAAGCAACTTATAGGGCTATATTTAACTTCTATCCCCCTATTAGTTAACCTTATAATATCCCTTTGAGTACCAAGCAAATATCCACCCTTTGACAAATATTCTTGATAGGCTTTTTGCGGTGGCAAAACCTTTATATTTTTAAAACTTAACCCTTGCTTTTTATATGCTAATAGCGGTAAAGTATATTCCCCTTGAGAAACTATTAAGTCGGTGTTTTCCCCTTGACCGATAAGCGCGTAACCACCCCTATACCAAGTTACACCGTAGTTTTTATTTTTAATTTGGCAAACCCCGTCTTGACTTTTTATAGGGATAGACTTAACAATGTTTACTATATCTATCCCGTTACCGCAAGAAATTAAATCCGGGCAAGAATCTTTTAGCGCTAGCGTTGCGCTTTGTATGGTATGCGAGATAACGGATATTATTACGTTATGTTTTTTTTCGAATTTTAAACTACTAGAAAGCAAAAAATCTTTTCTAGAACCTTTGCCACCTTCAAACGAATCTACATGCCAAAGCTCTATTATTGCATTTTTACCTTTATTTGCGATTTTATTTTCTTTTGTAAAACTAGAAAAAATGCTACCGCATATTATTATAACAACGCAAGCAAAACCGCAAATTACGTTTTTTAAATACTTTTTCATATAATAGTATATGAAAAAAGGGCAACCATAATGATTGCCCAATAATTTTTTTAAATTTTTAATTAGATAACCGCGGTTAATTAGCCGTTGATTAAATCTTTAACTGCAGAACTAAATTTTAAAACTGGCTTTTTGCAAGCAGCAATTTCAATTTTTTCGCCTGTAGCAGGGTTTACGCCTTGTTTAGCGGCAACTTCTTTAACTTCGAAAGTACCAAAACCAACTAATGCGATTTTGTCGTCTTCTTTTAAAGCGTCTTTAATTACTTCTAAAGTAGCGTTTACAATAACTTCTGTATCTTTTACTGTATAGCCTGCTTTGTCTGATATTGCTCTTATAAATTCTGATTTGTTCATTTTTGCCTCCAAAAAATAAAATTTTGATAAATACATTATACCATATTTTTTTTCAAATTAAAATAGGTTTTTAAAATTTTTTTATGT
>JAGAUH010000015.1 GCA_017620875.1 Clostridia bacterium | reverse complement strand
TATCAACAATTAATGATACTATTTTTCAAAAGATGATTTATAACGCAATATATGATTATACGAACGATAAGTATCAAAAAATTGATGACTGTATTTATGGGTATAGAAAAGGAAAATCCGTAAAACAAGCAATTGAAAAAATACAGCAAAATTTCAATACGGGATATGTTTATGGTATTGATGGTGATATAGAAAAATATTTTGATAGAATTAATCATGATAGATTGACTAATAAAATTCAGAAATTTTATAAAAACAATCCACTTGTGATAAAGTATTTGCTTAGATTTTTAAAAGTAAGAAGAGTTGCTATAGAAAACAAGAAAAGTGCAACAAAATATTATACGGAAAAACCTATTACAACACCACGTGAGATAGGAATCCCACAAGGGGGAGTTTTGTCTGTTTTATTGGCAAATTTATATTTATTTTCTTTTGATAGTTATGTTGTAAAAAAGTTGGGCGCTAAGTATGACATAAAATATATACGATATGCAGATGATTTTATTATATTATGCAAAGACAAAAATATTGTTGAAAATATGTATAAATCATTACATAGATATTTTGCTAGAGAGAAACTTAATTTGCATCCAATAGATAAAAGCGCGCTTGATGGAAGTTTAGCAAATGACAATAAGACAAAGGCTATAAACTTGGAAAATAAATTTAGCATTGAATTTTTAGGATTTAAGATATCGCAAACTTATCTAGGGGTAAAACAAGATAATATCTTAAAGTTTAAGAAAGTTATTAAACACATTGTTGATTTGGGGATAAGAGATAAATGCGATTATAGTAAAGTTGTTTATAAAATTAATGCTAAAATAATGGGTAACTGGATATATGGGAAAGGCTTTTTTGTTGAATGTAAGCATTGTGGTAAGCCTCAGAAGCCCCAAAGTTGGATAGGATTCTTTATAAACATTACAGACATGAGACAGTTAAAAAACTTAGATAAATGGATTAGAAATCAATTACGCCATTTTTATTTTACAAGATATGGTAAAAGATTGAGTAAAAATCATTTTAGGTATTCCGATAAGTTTGCTAGCGGTAAGAATTTAAATTATGCAGTTGTTTCATTATTCCATGAGGCTTGTTTAATAAAAAATTATTTGAAGGATAATCCTAGTGTAGAGTTTTGTGAATGTGAAAGATATGATCCAGTAGAAATAGTATCTTGATTTGGTAAAAGATAAATGATTTTTCAAAAATTATTATAGATAAATAAAGTGTGCAATATAATATTCCACGACACGATTCGCGATGGGAGTAAAATTGCAAAAAATGTGTTTTATAATTCCAAATTTATGACCAATTAATACCCAAAGTGGGGTGACTATAATTGAGATTCTTTTTGAGTCGATTCTCGACGAGAGTGGCGAAATTTTGGGATTGCATTTTTACGATTTGGAATAGAAATTGAATTATTTTCATTAGAAAGGTTAGAAAACGATACAAATTTTTCGTAACGATACGAATTTTACGAAACAATTTATTTGATAAAACGAATTTTATGTTCGACTTTTAATATAAAAGATTTAATTATCGAAAACATTTCAAGCTCCTAAGGCGCTGTTGTGAGTTCGATTCTCGCTGGGCATACAAAAAAACGACCGATTTCTCGGTCGTTTTTGCATTGTAGCGCGTCTTTATTCTTCCTTAAATTCGGTCAGCATTCGCAGGTGCGCTTGGTTGTAGTATTTTCTAAAGGTTGCCCACGGTAGGCTTGTGTCCTGCGAGAACGCGGTTATCACGCCTATCAGTTCGGCTTCGTCTTTCTCCTCGGTAAAGAAAAGCCAGAAATGGATAAAGAATTTTACGATTTATTATATAAGTTTATTAATATAATTCTATTTGCACCATTAGATTTTTTGATTATTTATTGGGGTGTATATTGTTAAGGATATACATATAAAAGGTTAGCAGAAATTACAAGTTATTCTATAAGAAAGTTGCATAGATTACATAGTAAATTTGAAAAATTTTTAGAGATATATTTCAATTAAATAATAATTATGTTTGTTAATATTCTTGATTTAAAAGTGATTAAAAGTTGAAGTTTGTAGTAGTTGGATTGACTAATGGATAAAATTTTAAAACTATTTTACAAACAAACTCGTAAAAATTTACATTGACTATCAATTTAATTTGTTATATAATACTTGATATTCTATTAACCAATTAATTGGTTTATATTATAGTTATTATATATAAAATTTATCAAAAAGGAGAGTTCTATGAAAACAAAAAGGATATCTTTAATTGCGATTTTATCAGTGATTTTACTTGTTTGTTCGGTGCTTTTTGTTGGTTCGTTACCTAAAAAGGTATCGGCAGGCGCGCTTGAAAACGAAGTAAGAGTTTACAACGGAACTGATATGTCAGATGGCAAAAACACTTTTCAATTAGCAAATGCATTTACTACTTCACCAAAGAGTATGGAGACGATGGTTAGACTTAAAGGCTCCAAAAACGGTTTAGGTAATTGCGGTGTTGCTATTGGGGCTTGTTGGTTAGCCGAAGACGGAGATAAAGCGTTTAACGTTGGGTTCTCTGCTTCCCGTCAACCACAACTTTGGTGGAATAATGGTGAAATTTATTGGACTACAAACTACAACTTAGTTTCGTGGGCTTGGGTTCACGTAATGTTTGTAAGAGATACCGAAAATACTTCCGTTAACCCAAACGGCTTAATTTATTGCTACGTTGACGGACAACTCGTTGATACTTATGGAGACGACTTAGTAAACGAGGCAAAGGGTGCAGGAACGGAAATTCCAACCCCAACGGGTAAACACTTTATTGGTAGAGATGCAAGAGATGGAGTTACTTATCCTTCAACTGGTACGTCTTTCTTAATGGGTTATTTAAACTACGTAGGAATATCTTCTTCGATATATTCTAAAACCCAAGTAGAAAAAGCGTTCTTTGAAAGAAAAAGAGTAATTACTTCGGATGATAGCGGAGCAATGCTTACTCAAGATTTATCGGTAGCAACTAAAACTTATTATAGATCTAACGCTCCACTTCAAAAAACGCCAAACACTTTTGCAACTACCGTAAATATTCCTGTTGGAACAAGTAGGGCGTATGCAAAAGATGCAAACAACCTTGGTCAAATATTCGGTGCTAAAAACGCAGGTTATTCTTATGATGCAGTCTCTATGATTATTAGTAATAGAGGTTTTGTACGTATGATTTGGGATCCGGGATTTTACGGCACCGATATGGTTGACGTAGAATTTGAAACTCCTGTTAGCGGATATACGGGTAGTTTAGATATTAGAACCGGAAAAGATATTCATATAGCAGTTGTTAGAAAGAGTACTTCTGGAATATTTGAACTTTATTTAAACGGAGTTTTAGCGTCTACTTCTGCATATAACGAAAACTTAAAAAAGGACGTTGTGCCAAGATATCCTATTGGAATTGGTAAAGATTTAAATACGTCTGGTCATAGTAACGCGGCGGAACTTGATTTCCCTGGAAAAATTTACGATTTGTCTATTTATTCTAATGAGTTAAGTGCAAACGACATTAAAAATATTTATAACACGTCAGACAAAACCAATATTACTAATAGTAATTATAGTTCGTTACTTGCTAACTGGGTACTTGATAGCAATCAGTCTTCTTTAATTTACAATATAAACTATAAACACGACGTAAAAGACTATTCTAATAATCATAACGACGCGCATTTATGTACGGTTGGCGATTATTACGTTCCTGAAACACCGGATTGGTTTAAGACAAACAACGACGAATATACTCTTATTTACGTGCCTGATACACAATGTACAGTACGTTCTTATTATCCATACGCGCTACAAATGTTCGATTGGATTGTAGATAACGCATACGCTATGAATTTACAATTCGTTATGGGACTTGGCGACATTGTCGACGGTATCCCTGACGTGGCGAATACAGGCTCAATCCCACACGAACTTAACGTTGCTGACCAATGGGATAAAATGGCAGAAGCCTATAAAAAGTTGTCTGATAACGGAATTTTATGGTCGGCAATAGTAGGAAATCACGACTACGACTTAAATTCTTTAGGGGAATTACCATCTAAAAAAGCAAGCGTATTTAACGAGCATTTTGGTTATAATTCGACAACGTTATCTAATGACGTTAGGGCAACGGTCGTTGGTAGATATCACACTGATACGGCATCTACCCAAGAAAACGATATGCTTAACGTTATTTACGAATATACTGCAACTACTAACAACGGCGCAGTTGTAAAATATTTAGTTTTAGCCTTTGAATTTGGCCCTTCGCCCGAGGTTATAGAGTGGGCTTTAGAGTTTATTTCTAAACCAGAATACGCAAATCACAGAGTATTATATAATACACACTCACTTGTTTTTGCAGACGGACAATTTGGTAATTCTACAACGACAAATAACCCAGAAGATTATTGGAGAAATGGAGTTACTAGTGTTAACGGCGAGCAAACTTGGGAAATGCTTTTATCAAAGAGCGCTAACGTATTTATAAATGCAAGTGGACATATAGAAAGTGATTCTATCGTAACTAGAACTGATATCGGAGATTACGGAAACAAAGTTATGAGTATGCTTGCGGATGCTCAAGGTATCAAATATCACGGTTCATACGATTCAATTGCAGTTAACTGGGGCGATCCAATTTTATTAGTTTGTAAAGTTAACGAAAAAAATCAAACTATAAAGTTTAATTATTTCAATGCCGTTAACGGTATGTTCTACGGTGTAGAAAACGAGTTTGTTTACGATTTTTCTGACTGGAAAGCAGATCCGTGTACGGTTACTTGGAAAAATCACGACGGAAGCGTTATAGAAACGGACGAAAACGTTTCGTGGGGCTCTGTTCCTGAATATAACGGAGAAACACCTGTTAAATCAGGATATACCTTTATGGGTTGGGCAACTACTTTAGATGGTACGCCGGTAGATCAAAGCAACTTATCTAAACTATCGGGAGACGTAACTTATTACGCGATATTTGTTAGTAACGACGAAATTTGCAATATTACTTGGGTAGTAGATGGAAAAACTACTACGGTAGTAGTTAAAAAAGGTACTATGCCAGAGTATAATGGAGTACCGTATAAATATGGTTATGAGTTTATTGGTTGGGATAAAACTATAGTTACCGCAACTGCGGATGCTACTTATACCGCTAAATTTACCGATACTAGCGTATGGGACGGGACTTATCCAAACGTTTCTAGTTATAAGTTTAATGGACAAGGAACAAAAACAAGTCCTTGGTTAATTGAGTCTGCAAAAGATTTTGCTGCATTATCTAAAATAACGTATGGTCAAAACCATGGTACTAGTTCTCAATATTATAAATTGACTATTAACCTAGATTTAACTGCCGGCAACTTCCAATCTATTTGTTCTGACGTAGAATATTCGGATAACAAGTGGACCGTTTGGTATTTATTCGGCGCTAATTTCGATGGTGATAATCATACTATAAAGTTAAACGTAAATACTGATAAATTTGCTTACGGATTATTTGGTGGTTTGTCTGGTAGTATTAGTAATTTAATTTTAGACGGAACTGTAAACGTGTCTTCGGAGTACGTTGGCGCTTTAGTAAGTAGGGTGTTTAACGGAGCAAAAATTACAAACGTTATAAATAAAGCCAACGTTACTGGTAGTGGTCAACAAGTTGGCGGACTTGTTGGTAACGCTAATAACGAAGCCGTTGTAACTATTACAAACTGTTCTAACCAAGGCAACGTTTCTTCTAATAGCGATTTCGTAGCCGGCATTTTAGGTGGCGGTTGGGCAAGTGTAAAATTAGATAACTGTTCTAATAGCGGAAATATTACGGGAAACGTTAACGTAGCAGGTATTATTGGAGAATTATGGCTACAAGGTAGCGTTGCAAATTGCTCTAATACGGGCATTGTAACAGGCGGTTCTACAATTGCTAATGCCAAAATTGGAAACTATAATAGTAACTTGGTAGGAACTATTATTGGTAAAGACAACGTAAACACCTATTATACAATAACTTGGGTTGTAGATGGCGTAAGCACTTTAGAATATTATGCTAGTGGAGAAGTGCCTAGTTATAACGGAACTCCTGCAAAGGCAAAAGACGCTCAGTATACTTATACCTTTAGCGGTTGGGATAAAACTATAGTTGCAGTAACCGGTGATACTACTTATACTGCAAAATTTAGCACTACCTTAAATAAATATACTATAACTTGGGTTATAGACGGAGTAGAAAGCACCGAAGAATATAATTATGGTGAAACTCCAGAGTATAAAGGTACACCTACAAAAGATAGCGATTCTGAGTATACTTATACCTTTACCAATTGGGATAAAACTGTAGTTACTGTAACGAGTGATGCTACTTATACGGCTATTTTCCAAGCAACTAAAATACAAACTTCTAGTAGCAGTTCTTCTAGTTCAAGTAGTAAGGAAACTAGTACAAGTTCGCCTATAAGTTCAACAAGTCAAGATTTAAGTTCTAGTAGTACAAGCGTGTCTGCTAGTTCGAGCAAACCTTTAAGTAGTTCCACAACAAATAACGAAAGTAGTAGTAATACTAATAATAAAAAGTCTGGATGTGGAGGAAATATCTCTAATAATATGCTTTTACTATTACCATTAATAATTGTTGTAGTTGGTTTTACGTTTATAAAAAAAAGATTTAAAGATTAATTTTTTTTAGAAAGAGGGAATATAAAAATTAGAGTTAAAAATGGATATAATAGAAAGGTAAGACTTTTTAAACTTAGGTAAATTTATTTATATAAAATTAATTAATTTTGTTTAATCCAAAATTAATCGCCCACGAAGTTTTCGTGGGCGATTTGTTTTTACGCTTTGTTCCTTTTTGCTTTTTTATATTGTACAGGTGACAAACCTTTTTCTGCAATAAACACTTTTGTAAAGTGCGCGCAATCGTAAAAGCCTGTTCTAAAAGCAATTTCCATAATTGGTAGTTCCGTGTTTAAAAGCAAGTTTTCGGCTGCATCTAACCGTATTTTAATAAGATAGGTTAAAGGTGGCATTTTACAAATTTGTTTAAATTTATTTATATAAGAACTTCTAGACATGTTAGACATTTTAACTAAGGTATTTAACGTTATTTTTTCGTGGTAGTGTTTGTGTACGTAAGAAATGGTATTCATAAATGCATGGTCTTGCGAAAGATTTTTGCTTTGGTTAAAGTTTAAAGAATATACTTGGCAAAAATAGGTTATTAAATACATTGACAAATACGTGCAATTTAAACAGTGATAAGGGTTGAAATTATCTTGAAATTTTAAAATCTCGTTTAAAATTGAGTTTGCGTATTTAAATTGACTTTCGTTTAAAGATAAGTGTAATGGGTTGTCTACGCTAGAACGCATTAGAGGCTCAGCATTAAACAAAGTGTGAAAAGATGGCAATTGCTGTAAATCGGTGTAATGCTTGTTAAAAAAATCGTCGCTAAGAAGTAGGTGATAAACGTCGAAGCCTTTACTGCCTACGTATCCGTGAGGGACGTGTGGAGGAATTATAAAAATGTCGCCTACTTTTGCAGGAATTTTATTGTCTTTAATATAGTGCATGCCGTTCCCTTTAACAATAACGTTTACTTCGTAAAATTCTTGTTCGTGCATTTTTATTATATAATTTTTTTCTATAAAAGCAGTGGTAACGTTTAAGTGGTTTTTAAAAAATTGCCAATGGTAAAAATTATATTCTTCGTTATTATCTAATTTGGTGGGAAACATATTTACCTCTTTTTTATTAACTTATTTACAAAATTTAAAGTGTAATATTTTGTATGTTTTTACAAAAACAAAAGTATTTTTATACATATATTTTATCATAAAAAT
>JAGAUH010000107.1 GCA_017620875.1 Clostridia bacterium | reverse complement strand
TTATCAATGGGATTTGAATTATTTGCAAGATTATCAACAAAATAGCACCCAACTAAACATTGCTCATTTAGGTTGGAGAGAGTTGCTTTTAGATTTTTGTAATATCGTACCAAACGGCTCTACTCAAGAAGACGTTTTAAATAACGTTTTAAACGTTATTTTGCAATACGATAGTGGTTATATGCAAGATTTAATCTCTGGTCTTTCTTCCAATTTAGAAAAGGTTACCGCCCTTGCTAACGGCATAAAAAATAGCCATTTAAGTTACGTTTTAAACGAAGTGTTTAGTATGGATTATTATTTGCTTTACGAAGAAGATTACGACACTTATACCCAATATGCTAATTTATTAAATACTTATTACGAAAATGGTAAAATAACTTTACGCTCTACTATAGGTGAGTTTTATACAATTTATTATAGAAAAAATTTAGTTAGTATAGGTGCTAGTTGTCCTAGCGTTTACCAAACCGAAACCTTCGTTTTAGATAAAACAACGCTATCTGCAGGGGAATATTATTTAACCGTAGGATTCCGCAAGGTGGGCGTAGAGTACGAAGACGGAGTTTACGAAACCGAAACTTATTCTGATAATTTTATAATTTCTTAATTGTTGATTTTTATTATATTAAGTAACTTTAACGATTGGTAAATTTATAATATTATTTTAAATAGGTTAAATTTAAAGTGTTTTTATAAACTAAATAAGTTGTTTTGCGTTTGCACGTTTGCAAACGCAAAATTTTTAATATGTAAACCGCTAAATTACTTACGCGTTATTTTGAGTAAGAAAACGAGCGTAAGACTCTTTATTATAAAAATGCTACTATACTAACCATATTGTCATTCTGAGCAAATTTTAATTTGCGTGAGAATCTTACTATATAATACTACCTATTCTTTATTCGTCATTCTGAACGAGCAAAGCGAGTGTAAGAATCTCTTTAAAATTAGCATATACAAGCAAATAAAAGACTCTCACGGCTATCGCCTCAGAGTGACGGGTAAAAGATAATATTGTTATTAATACAACAAAATGGTTTAATTTTTACATTTTTGTTTGTGTTTGTATTGATTTATATTTGTAAATATAGGTCATTGTGGGCAAATTTTAATTTGCGTGAGAATCTTAAAAATCCCCTTGCTAAGGCAAGGTGATAATTATTAATTATATAGTTAAAATTTTGTTTAAGTAAAAGATAAAGTTGTTAATTGTAAAAATTTTTTAAAGTTCGTCTAAAGTCTTTTCGAAACTAGGTAAAATATTGTCTATAAAATATTTACACTCTTCACTGTTAAATTCTTTAACGTCTTTTAAAATAGATTGTTTAGCCTTTTTAAATTCGTTATTGCCGGCTCTTAATTCTTCTATACACTTAATTAATGCGCAAAGTCTGTCGGCTTGTTTAACTATAACGTATTCTATGGTGTCTTTTTGTGGGAATATTGCCTTTTTATATTCTTCTTGCAATTCTTTAGGTAGTTTATCAATTAGCTTATTGCAAGATATTTCTTCTAGGTCTTTATAGGCAGAAGTAATACTTTCGTTAAAATATTTAATAGGGGTAGGCAAATCGCCGGTTATAACTTCGCCCGTTTCGTGATATTGGGCATAAGTTAAGACTTTATATAAATCTACTTCTTTTTTAAAAATTTCTTTTCGTATAAGGGCTAGCGCGTGGGCAACGGTAGTAACCATAAAAGAATGTTCCATAATGTTTTCTTCTATGGTAGAACGCATCAAACTCCAACGCTTAATATGTTTCATACGAGAGATAAAAGCGTAAAAATCGTAACTCATTATTTATTTTTTCCTAAAAGTAAACTAAAAATAGATTTTTCTATGTGTAAAAGATTTTCTGCTTGTTTATAAATATAACTATTTGGTCCGTCTACAATTTCGGTTTGAACTTCTACACCACGAGTAATTGGCATTGGGTGTAAAAACATAGCGCTTTCTTTTGCAGAAGAAAATGCAAATTGGTCTACTAAATAGTCAGAGTTAAAATTGTGCGGGGTAGTATAAACTACGTCTGCGTTTTTAATACCAAAATCTATATCGTCGGTGTGTACTATATCGCCGTATTGTTCGCAATAAGAAATTAGTTGTTCGCTAGGGGCAAATTCTCTTGGGGCAACAATGGTTATGTCCGCCCCAAGTTTTATTAGTCCGTAAACTAAACACTTATCGTAAGTGTTAAAATCTCCTATTAAACAAACCTTTAAATCTTTAAAAGTCTTTTTAGTTTCCCAAATAGTTAAAATAGTTGCTAGGGCAGAGCAAGGGCTATCTATACTACTAGCGTTAATAACCGGCACGCTAACGTAGTCTTTTAAAACCATTGCGTCTTGCGGGATAGAAGTGTCTATTACAAAGGCGGATATTCCGTAACTAGCAATACTATTTACCGTATCCTTATCTTTTAAAATATTTTCTATGTCCGTTCCGCTAACGTCTATAATAAGTGGGTTAGAGTGTAACTCTTTATTAGCAAGTTCGAAAACAATTCTCGTTTTAGCAAAAGAGTGTTTTGTAATTAAGGCAATATTTTGGTTTTTAAGCGGAGTCGTTACTTCGCCAAATTGCCTTTTTATTTTTAGTTCTTTTGCCATATGTAAAATTTCGGCAATGTCTTCTACAGGAGTATTGTCTAACCTAAATAATCTTTGCTTGGTAATTTTATGCCTTGGTTTATATTGATTAATATCCATAGTTATACCTCTAATATACATTATATCAAATAGTTAAACTTAAAACAAGGTTTTGTAAATATAAATTTTTAACAAAAATTATATAGCAATAATAAATTTGGTTATATTGCACAAAAAAAGTTGTAAAAATTATGCGTTTTGCTATTGATATTATTTTTAAAATGGTTTATAATATAATAAGAATAAAATTTATAGGAGAAATAAATATGGCAAGTTTATATTTGCAAAACATTTACAAAAAGTATCCATCTGGCGTTGTTGCCGTAACAGACTTTACCCTTGATATCGAAGATGGCGAATTTATAGTATTCGTTGGTCCATCAGGATGTGGTAAAAGTACAACTCTACGTATGATTGCCGGCCTAGAAGACATTTCAGAAGGCGAATTATTTATCGACGAAAAATACGTAAACAACGTTCAACCTAAAGATAGAGATATTGCAATGGTTTTCCAAAACTACGCATTATATCCACACATGTCAGTTTACGATAATATCGCATTCGGTTTAAAATTAAGAAAATTCCCTAAGGCAGAAATCGACCAAAAGGTTAGAGAAGCCGCAAGAATTTTAGGTCTAGAACCATATTTAAAAAGAAAGCCAAAGGCTCTTTCCGGTGGTCAAAAGCAAAGGGTTGCGCTTGGTAGAGCAATCGTAAGAGATGCAAAAGTATTCTTACTAGACGAACCACTATCTAACCTAGACGCTAAACTTCGTGCTACCATGAGAACGGAAATTTCTAAGTTACACCACAGATTAAACAAAACTTTTATTTACGTTACACACGACCAAGTAGAAGCAATGACTATGGGTGACAGAATCGTTGTTATGAAAGACGGTTTAATTCAACAAGTAGATACTCCTACTCACTTATACGATTTCCCTGCTAACTTATTCGTTGCAGGCTTTATCGGAACTCCTCACATGAACTTCTTCCACGATGCTAAACTTACCGGCGAAGGCGGAAAGGTATTTGTAGAGTTCGAAAATAGCAAAGTAGAATTAAGCAAAGTTACTATCGACAGAATTATCAATCTAGACGAATATCTAAATACAGATAAGCCTGTTGTTTTAGGTGTTAGACCAGAAGATATCCACGACGATCCAGAATACGTTTCCGCTCGTATGAATCAAACTGTAGAAGTAAAAGTTGACCAATTAGAAAGACTTGGCGCAGAAACTTTACTTTACTGTACTTTCAATATCAGTGGCGACGAAGAATTATTACTTGGCGACGACGTTAAAAAGCCTATGATTGCAAAAGTTGACGGAAGAAGTAAAACGGAAATGGGCGAAATCGTTCATTTAGCGTTCGACGTTGACCATATTCACCTATTCGACAAAGAAACCGAAATTTCTATGTTAGAAGGCGAAGGAACTAAACAATACGTTCCAGAATACGAACTTGCTCAAGGTATGAAGGCAAAATTAGAAAAGATCGTAGAAAAAGAGTAATTTAAAATAATAAAAATAACGTTTAAAGTTGCCTTTTTTAGGCAACTTTAAATTTTTGTAAGGAAAACATGTTAGAAGAAATTTTACACGTATTAATTCATGCAATAAAAGAAACGCTAATTGTTTTACCTGCAATTTTTTTAGTATATATACTAATAGAGTTATTTGAGCAAAAGGTAGGCTTTTTTAAAAACGGGAAATTTTTAAAAAATAAAGGCGCGCCTTTTTTCGGCGCAGTTGCCGGCATTATTCCACAGTGCGGAATAAGTGTAATGGCATCTAAGTTGTACGAAAAAAACCTAATTAAACTAGGCACGCTATTTTCAGTTTTTATTGCCACCAGCGACGAGGCGTTAATTTTGCTTGTTACAAACGGTAGTTTTTCTACCGCGGGTATGGTTGCATTATTAAAACTTGTTTTTGCAATAATTATTGGTTTTATACTAAATTTTATATTGCCTAAAATAAACACCGATAATCAAGACGAAATTTTTTCTCACGCAGAAGTTTGCGCTCATCACAGGCACGAAGAACACGACCACGAGCATGAGCACGAACTAAAAGAGCAAAACAAATTTATATCCTTTTTTAAAAAATATTTACTAGTGCCACTAAAACATAGTATAACTACTATTATTTTCGTTTTGGCGTTAAATATTATTTTCGGATTTTTAGTTCATTTTGTTGGGGAAGATAAAATAACCGAGTTTATGCAAAGCACAAAATACGTGCAACCGCTTGTAGTGTCGCTAATTGGTTTAATACCAAATTGCGCTTCTAGCGTGTGCGTAACTCAACTTTACCTTAGTGGTGGTATAACTTTTGGCAGTATGTTTGCAGGGCTTGTGTCCAACGCGGGCATAGGTATTGCAATTTTATTTAAAAATACTAAAAAACTAAAAAGAAACTTAATAATAATAGTATCTATGTATCTTATTGCAGTTGCGTTAGGGTATATAATTACTGTATTAGAATTAGCATTTTAATTATTTGCCCGCATTATTGTTGGGCAAAAATTTTTAAGGACTCGTATGAAAGAATTAAAAAAACTTTTTACCGTTTATCTCGACACCTTAGAAGTGTGTTCTAAGGTAACTTATAAAAGCGAAACTATTTTATTTGGTAAAAACTTTAACGGAAATTTTTTAGAGTTTAATTTTTTGTATAAAGGGGATAATTGTAGAGTCGCGCTTTTTGGCGACGCTAAAAAAACCGACGCCCTTATAGAGACTTTAAAAGTGTCTTTTAACTACGCGGATAGTTTAATAATAAAAGACAAGCAAGATTTTTTATTAAAAGCGGTGCTTGGTTTTGCTTGCGATAAAAAAGAAAAAGATAAATACGAAATAGACTATACTTCTTGCGTGGCAATATCCGTTTATTCTAAAGGCGTTTCTAAAGAACTTGCTAGTTTTTTACCTATTTATAGTTCTTGCTTGGCGGTAGAAATTTCGCAAGATATTTGCGTTTTAATAAAGGGTACAAATAGCGATAAAGAAGATTATTTATCGCTTAGCAAGTTTGCAAAAATTTTAAGTCGAGCAATAGAAGAAGAACTTGGTAAACCTTCCGTTATAGGTGTAGGCAACCCCGTAGATAATTTCGAAGATATAAACGTTAGTTACGAGCAGTCTTTACAAGCGTTAGAATTTGCTAAAAAAAATAACCGAATAGTTTATTCCTTTTTAGAGGTTTTACCACAAAAAATGCTTGCAAGTTTATCTATTAAAGAGAGAAATAATTTTTTAAAACCATTTAATTTATTACTTAAAAATAAAGAACTAATGGACACGGCAAAAGAGTTTTTAAATAACGATTTAAACGTAAATTTAGCGTCTTTAAAACTCTTTATACACCGCAACACGCTAATTTATAGGTTAAACAAAATAGAAAAGTTAGTGGGGTTAGATTTAAGAAATTTTAACGACGCCGTTACCTTTAGGTTGATATGTTTATTAGACGAAACAAAGGGGGATATAAATGAGTAAAAAGGCTAAATATTGGCTTATAGGCGGACTTATTAGTGTAATTTTACTATTTTCCGCTTTTGCAGGCGGTTTTTTTACGGGTAGAAATTATTACTTGACAGAAGAAATGAAAACCGCAAAATTTATATTTGACGCTTACCATAAATATTATTATTTCGAGCAAGGCGATTTACCGCACGAACTAGTAAACGGCATTATGGACGAGTACTCCGAGTATTACACTAAAGAAGAGCACGAACTAATTACTAAATCCGCGCAAGGCTATCGTAAAGCGCTTGGCGTTGCTTTTTTAGGTAATTCTTTAAAAATAGCAAAAGTGTTATACAATTCCCCTGCGGAAAATGCGGGTATAAAAGAAGGCGGAACAATTACAAAGGTAAACGGGCAAAGCGTTTCTACCTATCAACAATTTAAAGAAAAGGCAACGGGCGTATTTTCTTTATCGGTAGACTATGGCGAAGGGGATATTGTTTATAACGGTTTGCAACCGCAAGAGTTTAAAGAAACTTACGTAAAATATTACGATAGTCAAACGGAATATTATTTTAGTGGCGAAAATATCCAACTAAATAGCAAAAGTATTACTAGCGTAAACGGACAAGTTTTGCCTAGCGATACGCTTTATATAAAATATTCTTCTTTTAACGGTATAGGCAGTGGAAACGTTGCTAATTGGGAAAGTGATATAAACACTTCTTGCGGACAATTTGCTATTGCTATGTAACACTTTAAAAATAATGCAAAAACCAAATTAATTTTAGACCTTAGGGGAAACGGTGGTGGATATTTAACTATATTAACTAGTATCGTTTCTCACTTTATAAGTTCTAACGCAACCACAACTCCAATTATTATGTATACCAAAAATAAAAATGGGGAAGTAGGGGATAGGTTTTATAGTTTATCTAGCAAAAAATCGCAATATAATTTTAGTCAAATAGTAGTTCTTGCGGACAAAGATACCGCAAGCGCAAGCGAAGCCTTAATAGGCGCTATGCTAGATTACGATAGTGACAATTTAGTAAAAGTTGTTTTGCAACAAAACAAAAGTATATACGCTAGTTTTGGCAAGGGCATTATGCAAGATACGATAGTTAATAACTTGTCGGGCGAGGCTATAAAACTAACCGTGGCAGAAATTTTTTGGCCAGTTAGCAATATCTCAATTCACGGCAAGGGCATAAGCAAAGCAATAAGCCTTTATAATAGCAAAATATTTGAGAGTAAAGATAGTTTAGGCGAAATAGACGGGCTAAACTACGCCGTTAACTTTTTAAATAATTAAATAACGCAGTTTTAATTTCGGGGTTTATAAAATCCATATCTAAAGCGTTTTTAGGGTGAGTTTTCTCACCCTTTTTGTTTGTAAAAAATTTTATAGCAAGGGGTAACAAACTTTTAATATCTAATTTTCCTTGCTTAATATTTTCTATTAGTTCTGGCGTAACAAAGTTTAAATACTCTCCGCCAATATTTAGTTCTTTTAAAATGTCTAATGCAGAGGGTATATCAACACTGTTTAATAGTTCTAAAATATTATTA
>JAGAUH010000014.1 GCA_017620875.1 Clostridia bacterium | reverse complement strand
GCATCAAAAAGTTCTTTATCGATTGCTTGATAATTTAATAAAGTTTCTACTTGGTTACTCATATATAACTCCTTATAAAAGTGTATCTTGCTCAAAGTATAATACACTTTCTTTTATTTTTTTACTCAAATCTGTACAAAACAGTTTAAAAGGTAAATTTTCGGTTGCAAAATGCGTTGGCATAATAACGCACTTGCCACTTTGCGTTGCGCTAAGCAACAAATGGTGCTTTATATCGCTAGACACAATTACGTCGGCATCTTGACAAAGCGCCAAAGTTTGCTCGTCTATACCGGCACCGCAAAAACTTGCTACCTTTTTTACTATAACATTTTCGTTACCAAAAACACAAACGTTTTTACAATTTAATTTTTCTTTAACGAAATTAGAGTACTCTAACAAAGTTTGCTCTTGTATTTCGAAAAGCCTACCGTAGTTGCCGTGTTGTAAAATTTTTTCGTTTTTAGCGCCTAATAAATTTGCCAAATAATAATCTACTCCGTTTACCGCAACGTCTGCGTTTAAGTGGGCGGATACAACGCCTATTGAGTTTTTAACACACTCTGCAATAGCGCCTTTTACGTTATAAATAGGGGCGTAAATTGCAGGGTGATGGGTTAGTATTAGTCCGCAACCGTTTTGCTTTGCAAACTCTACCGCGCCGATAGTTAAATCTAAAACGCAAAGTATTTTATCCCCTTGCCCTTCGCAAATGATACCGCTATTGTCGTGATAGCCTATTTTTTTTAAATCTTCGCTTAAAGAAAAGGTTGCAACGCTATTTACAACGTTATAAAGTTCGTAAACGTTCATAAAGGGCTAACTCCTTTTGTATAATTTGTTCGTATTGTAGATATTTTTCCCCACTAAGCCCCTTTAATATTTTACGCTTGCTTTTTATTTGCTCACTTAAATATTCTAAAAAGTCTTTGCTAGGGTTAGTTAGGTTATCTTTGCCATACTCTATTTGCTCGCTAGTTAAAACTTCTGAGCCACGCTCGGCAATAATAAGAGTATAAAACTTGTTTTCTGCCTTAAAAATAAAATCCTTTTTTAAATAGTATCCGTTTTGGTTTAAAAACGTCCTTAATTTATCGGTATTTTTCATAGGTTGTAAAACAAGCGTTGGTGGTAAAAATCCGTTTTGTAAAATGCTAATAATATTTTCCCCACCCATACCTGCAATAAGCGCACAATCTATATCGGTATCTACCTTTGTTAATCCGTCGCAACAAACCGGCTTTGCGTTATTAAAACTACAAAGCAAGTCTTTTGCCTTTTGTAAACTTGGTGCCGAAACGTCCGTATAGGTTAGTTTACTGCACTTTTTACTATCTAACATAAGGTATGATATATACCCGTGATCGCACCCGATATCTGCAAAATAATTGCAAGGCGGTATTTGAGAAAAAATAAATTGTAGCCTAGAACTAATTTTATTCAAAATATTCTCTTAAAGGCTTACTTCTAGACGGGTTTCTTAGTTTTCTTAAAGCCTTTGCTTCTATTTGTCTAATTCTTTCTCTAGTAACGTTAAACTCTTTACCAACTTCTTCTAAGGTTCTTTGTCTTCCGTCGTCTATACCAAACCTAAGCCTTAAAACCTTTTCTTCTCTAGGCGTAAGGGTTGCTAAAACCGCAAGTAATTGGTCTTTTAACATACTTTGGGCAACAATTTCGCCGGGGGAAGTGGTAGTAACGTCTTCTATAAAGTCGCCAAGGTGACTATCTTCTTCTTCGCCGATAGGCGTTTCTAAAGAAACGGGATCTTGAGCGATTTTTT
>JAGAUH010000106.1 GCA_017620875.1 Clostridia bacterium | reverse complement strand
TTTTTGCAAAGAAACGACTTTTAATTTTATATTGTTAGCGTTGCAAAACTCTTTTAAAACTTGCGCGTTACCTAACGCGCCCTTACCAAAGGTAAAATCTTCTCCGCAAACGATACCCTTTACGTTATGCAGGGATACCAACTTATTTAAAAACTCTAAGGCGGATAAGTCGTATAAATTTTTAGTCCACTCGGCAACGACTACGTGCTTTGCCCCAAGCGTTTTAAACAATTGCAACTTTTCTTTTAAAGTATATAGATTTCCATTAGAATTTTTAAACAAATTGCCATTAAAAGTAAACACTGCAAATTCTTCTTTATCGCATAAAGACTTAGCCACGGAAAATATTTTTCTGTGACCGATATGCGCGCCGTCGAAAAAACCAAGCGCTATTATTATTGGCGTTGTACTTTGCTCAAAAAAATCCATATTATCTCACGTAAGATTTTATTTTTAAAACCCCGTTTACAACCCAACCGATACCTAAAAATTCCGTTGGAGAATAAACTCTATAAAATTCATCTTGATTATAACCCGTTATATCAAACACACCGTTTAGCATATTTTTTGTTTGTTTATCCGTTAAATACACCTTTTCGTAACTAAGTACGCTATCGGCAGGAATAAGATATTTTTCGGGATTTTGCTCTAATTCTTCTACGGAAATGGCGGTTTCTTTTGTAAAAACACCGCTTTGTATCCTTTCTAGCGCGGACATAGTGCCTAAAGTATTTAGTTCGTATGCCAAATCTCTACAAAGCGACCTAATATAAGTACCTTTACCACACTCTATTTTAAAGATAAATTTATTATCCGCTATTTGCTCTAAAAGGGAAAAAGAATAAACGTTTACTTGCTTTACGTTAGGCGTAAAATCGATACCCTTTCTTGCAAGTTCGTAACCCCGTTTACCATTTATACTATTTGCCGAATATTTTGGCGGTACTTGATTTATTAAACCCACGAATTTAGAAAGCACTTTTTCTATTTGCTCTTTTGTAGGAATAACCAAACTAGTAGATAAAGTTTCCCCCGTAGCGTCTAGCGTGTCGGTTTCGTACCCAAAGGTAAACTCTGCAATATACACCTTTATTTTATCGGTTAAATAGTCGAACAACCTTGTAGATTTACCAACGGCAACGGGCAATATTCCACTTGCCATAGGGTCTAAAGTGCCCATATGTCCACAAGGCGTTTTAGTTATTCGCTTAATTTTGTTTACAATAAAAGTCGAGTTTGTTCCGCTCGACTTGTATATATTAAAAAAACCATTCATATCAATCTAAATATTGTCCGCAAGTAAAAACTAATTTGTCTACAACGTCTTCTAGGTATCCCCTAAGCATTGCGCCACTTGCATTTTTGTGTCCCCCACCACCAAAAGTGCCGGCAACCCTATTTACGTCTATTTCGCCCTTACTCCTAAAACTAACTTTATAAGTTTTATCTTTAGTTTCTAAAATGCTAACGGATATAACCACGGAAGAAATAGTTAGGTTATAATCTATAAACCCTTCCGTTACGCTATTATCTAATCCGTATTTTTGCAAATCTTGTTGTCTTATTATAATAACGGCAACCCTATCTTCGTGAAAATATTGAGATTTTGACATAATTTCTAGATAGAGTTTTGACCTAGACATTGGTTGATTTTTAAACATTTGCAAGTTTATTTCTACCAAGTTTGCCCCTTTCTCCACCATTTCGCTAGCAACTTTTAGCGTGTTAGCCGTGGTGTTATTGTGGGCAAAATTACCCGTATCGGTAACCATACCAAGCAGTAAAAACTTTGCTATATTTTGGGTGATTTCTATACCCATTTCTTTAAACATATCGGCAAGCACCTCACAGCATGACGCCTTGTTTACAACGTAGTTATATTTTGCGTAACCCTTGTTAGAAACGTGGTGGTCGATATTAATAACGTTTTTATGACTATAAAAGATTTTATAACACTCGCCCATTTGCCCATCGCTAGCGGTATCTACAAAAACAACTAAAGGATATTGTTTTGTAATTTCTTCTACCCTTTTATATTCTTTAACTTCGCTTAGATAAGAAAACTTTTGCGGAATAGAACTATCGCAAACGATATCTACCAAAATGCCTTTAGTTAGTAAAACTTCTCTTAAAGCAAGGGTAGCGCCAATAGTATCCCCGTCTGGACGAATATGCGAACAAATAAGAACTTCTTTATGAGCAAAAAGCGCTGTTTTTAGTTCGTTAATCTTTGTTGTCATTTTTTATTTTCTCCAATATTTTATCTATATGAGCGCCATATTCCATACTATCGTCCATTTTAAACCTAAACTCCGGTACGGTGTGGATATGCATTTTTTGAGAAATACTTTTTCTTATAAAACCAGCCGATTCTTTTATAGCGTCAAAGGTTTTTTGTTTCTTTTCTGCATTGGTAGAATATATGCTAACTAAAACGTCGGCATATTTTAAATCGTTAGTGGTTTCTACACTCATTATAGTAAACATTTCCGTAATATAAGGATTTTTAACTTCGGTGGTGAGAATTTCGTAAATATACTTACGAAATTCGCTACCAAGCCTAGATTCCCTTTTAACTTTCATTATTTAACTTCCTCTTCTACGTAGCACTCGATATAGTCGCCAACTTTAATTTCGTTAAAGTTTTCGATACTAATACCGCATTCGCTACCGGCAGTAACTTCTTTAACTTCGTCTTTATAGTGTTTTAAAGTTAAAACGTTACCTTCGCATATTTTAACGTCGTCACGATAAATCATAAGTTTACCATTACGAACAACTTTACCATCACTTACAACGCAACCCGCAATTACGCCAACGCCTTTAATTTTAAAGGTTTGCTTAACTTCTGCCTTACCAACGTAAACGTCTTGAAATTTAGGAACGACAAGTCCTTTCATTGCGTTTTGAACGTCTTCTATCGCTTCGTAAATTATACGGTAAATCTTAATAGAAACTTTACTTCTTTCGGCAAGAACTTTAGCCTTAGAATCCGGTCTAACGTTAAAGCCGATAATAATAGAATCACTACTATCCGCTAGCGTTACGTCGGTTTCGTTTATAGCGCCTACGCCACTGTGAACAACGGTAACCCTTACTTCGTCTCCGCTAAGTTTTATTAAACTATCTTTAACTGCTTCTACGCTACCTTGAACGTCTGCCTTGACGATAACGTTAAGGTTTTTAAGTTCGCCTTCCGCCATTTTGTTAATAGCGTCTTCGTAAGACATTTTGTGGTCTTTAATAAGATCTTGTCTTTCTTTATTCTTTCTTTCTTCCGCAACCATTTTAAGTAGTTCTTTGTCTCCACCGTTTACAGAATAAAGTGTATCGCCCGCGTTAGGAACGTCGCCTAAACCGATAATACTAACCGGTGTAGAAGGACCTGCTTCTTTAATAATTCTTCCTTTATCGTCGGTCATAGCCCTAACTTTACCGGTAATAGTGCCCGCAACGACATTATCCCCCGTGCGAAGCGTACCGTTTAACACGATAACGTTTGCAACAGGACCTTTACCCTTGTCTAGTTTTGCTTCTACTATAGTTGCCTTTGCAGCGTGGTCTGGGTTTGCTTTTAAATCTTTTAGGTCTGCCATTAATAAAATGCTATCTAAAAGATTATCTATACCTTCACCAGTTTTAGCAGAAACAGGACATAAGATAACGTCTCCACCATAATCTTCTACTAAAATTTCGTGCTCGGTTAATTGTTGTCTAATTCTATCGATATTAGCCGTTTGTTTATCAATTTTGTTTGCGGCAATAATTATAGGAACACCCGCGCTTTTTGCGTGGTTAATTGCTTCTATAGTTTGAGGCATTATACCGTCGTCTGCAGCAATAACTAATATCGCAAGGTCCGTAATTTGTGCTCCCCTTGCTCTCATTTGAGTAAACGCCGCGTGTCCTGGAGTATCGATAAAGGTGATTTTTTCTCCGCCCTTTATAGTAACGGTATAAGCACCTATATGTTGAGTAATTCCACCTGCTTCACCTGCGGTTACATTTGCGCTCCTTATTCTATCAAGAAGTGAAGTTTTACCGTGGTCAACGTGTCCCATAACGGTAACGATAGGTGGTCTTTTAATATAAGCAGTTTGATCGTCTGCTTGCTCGTTAAACGCCTCGGATAATTTTTCTTCGGCGGATTTTTCTAGTTTTAACTCTAAATCTACCCCTACTTCTGCAGCGATATATTGCGCAGTGTCAAATGGTAGAGAGTCGTTTATAGTTTTCATTATCATTTCTT
>JAGAUH010000105.1 GCA_017620875.1 Clostridia bacterium | reverse complement strand
GTGGATAAAATAGCGGATTCTCCAACGGATTATAGTGATAGACCGCTAAACAATATCATTATCAAAAAGGTAGAAGTAGAACTTTTTGGAGAAGAGTATCAACTTCCAAATAAATTATGAAAAATAAAATATTAATAACGATTATTTTAACATTAATTAGCATTTTATCTCTCTGTAGTGCTTGTTCTTTAAACGAGCAAGATACTATTACGGTAAAAGTAGGTTTGACTTATAATTGGTATCAAGGGGAAGATTACGTTTATACTTCTTCTAACGAGAATATTGCCACGGTAGACGAGTTTGGCGTAATTACAGGGATAGCCTTTGGCGAATGTACTGTTACCGCTCGTACTATTGGCTCTAGCAAGTCGGTAAAAGTTAGCGTAATTAAAAACGCAATGCCATCTTATCCGTCTAGTATACCTAGTTATACAACGGGTAAAAGTAGTAGTTCGTTTTTTATAGAGTCTAGTTCTTCTTGTAGTTCTATTATAACTTCTAGTTCTAAAAAGGATAGTTCTTCTAGTAGTATAATTACAAGTTCTAGCGTAATTACAAGCCCTTCTAGTAGTAAGTCTTCTAGTAGTTTATCTAGTATTTCTTCTGCACCAACAATTTTATTTACTTTAAATTGCAATGGCGGTAGTTTAACGGATAACGCTTGGGTAAAAAATAACGACGTTTATATAACTTATTCTGCAAATACTTTGCCTACGCCAGAAAAGGTGGGATACGAGTTTTTAGGCTGGGAGAATACTAGTGGAAAAGTTACTGCAATTACTAGCGGTGGCTCTGCCTATGCTGTTTGGAAAGAACTAATTTATCAAGTAGAATACGTTTTATATGACGGCGAAAATAACCCTAATAACCCTAGTTTTTATAGTTATTTCGACGAGCCTTTTACTTTACTTCCTGCAACGCATAGTAGTAAAGATTTTATCGGTTGGTTTTTAGACGAAGATTTTTCTCAAGAAACACTAGTTGTACCTAACACTAAACAAAAGGTTACTTTATATGCAAAATATTCTACAACTTTTACCGCTACGTACCATTATAACGGATTAGAGTATCCTATCACCGTAGAAGAAGGTAAGTTGTTTACAAAACCTAATATCCAAATAGATAATGGGTATTTTATAGAGTGGTTTACAGAAGAAACTTTAGAAAATAATTATAACTTTGCATTAATTCCTACAAAAGATATTTCTTTATACGGAAAGTTATACACGGAACTAACTAGCAGTTTCTTTGGTTACGAAAACAACAAATTAACCAAAGTTAATAATATGACGGAGTTTCAATATTATCTAGAGTATACTTATTTTAACAATATCAGTTCTGATAACGCAATAGAACTTAGTCAAGACGTTTACAACACTTTAACTACTGCAACGACTCAAGAGATTTCTTTAATATTAAACAAGGCTACCGTTCCATTTATTTCTCTACAAAGAAGTAGTTGGGTTAGTGGTGGAAAATATTATTATCAAGTGTTATCAACGGTTGGCGTGCCGGATAGTTTTTACACTCAAACTTTATCAACTATTCCGCAGTACGATTATGCTCAACTAGGACAAGATAATTCTTTTGTCGCAACAAGACCGTCAAATTTTGATAATTTTAAATATCAAGAACTAAGTAAAACGGTTAGCGTTAGCAATTCTAACCAACTTTTCTTTGCGTTAGAGCATAGGTTAAAGCCAATTCCCGTAGCAAATTCTAATGCAGAAATTGCTTTAAATAAATGTAAAAATATTCTTCGTAATATCATAAACGACGACATGAGTGACGAAGAAAAAGTATTAAGAATATACAGATATCTTTGCTACTTGGTAACTTATAATTTACCAAGTTCGGCAACTAGCGACAATTCGTTATTATACGACGCTTTTTATGCAGAAGGCGTTTTAAATAACGGACAAGCCGTGTGTGATGGTATTTGCAAAACCGTTAGCTTGTTATGTAATATAGAAGGTATTAGGTGTGTTAGAACGGCTAGTACCTCTCACGCGTGGAACGAAGTTTTCGTAAACGGAAATTGGTTTACGTTAGACGTTACTCACGGTAATTTATGCATTAACGACCAATACGAACTTTTAACTCACGATAACTTTTTAATAAACGAAACTATTAAGGAAAGCAAGGGTTATACCGATATTTTAAGGACGGAAATCGTAGCAAACGGAAACTATAATTATTATAAAGAAAATACTTTTACCTACGATAATCAAACTTACGATTTCGTTATAGAAAGTAGGACAGAACTAATCGTTTTATATAAATGGTGCGCCGAGCAGGATAAACTGTATAATTATAGCGAGTATACGGTAGACGTTTTAATTAACTATTACTATAGTAACATTTCAACGGAATTAAGTTATGCAAAATCTTCCGCGGGGTTATATGGTACTAGCATAGGTTACGTGCCTTCTACTTTTAACGGATATAATCATTACGTGTTTATTTTTAAATAAAAATTTTTAGGATATGTATGTTAGAGTTTATTAATAGTCCTAAGGACCTAAAAAAACTAGATATCGATTCTTTACCCCAAGTTTGTCAAGAGATTAGGGATAAAATCATTAATATTGTAGAAAAAAATGGTGGGCACTTGTCCGCCAATTTAGGCGTGGTCGAATTAATAGTTGCTCTATATTACGTATTCGATTTTCCAAAAGATAAATTAATTTTTGACGTAGGGCACCAGTCTTACACGCATAAAATTTTAACCGAAAGAAAAGAACTTTTCGACACTTTAAGAAAAGAAGGTGGACTTAGCGGATTTCCTAATATATTCGAAAGTGTTTACGATAGTTATACTTCGGGGCACGCAGGTTCTAGCGTTTCGGCAGGTCTTGGCTATTGCGAAGCGAGAGATGCATTAGGTCAAGATTATTACGTTATTTGTTTGGTTGGAGATGGGGCTTTAGTAAACGGCGTAACGTTAGAAGCACTTGTCAATTCCGAAGAAAAGCCAGAAAAATTTTTGGTTATTTTAAACGATAACGGTATGTCTATCAGTAAAAATACTAGTGGACTTTATAAAACAATCTCTAGACTTTCTAGGCAAAAATCATATTCTAAAACAATGAAAAAAGCCAATAATAAAATTGGTAAAAATTGGTTTGGAAAACAGTTAAAAGCCTTTAAAAGTTTTATAAAGCGTATGCTATCGCCACTTGCTTCTTTAGAACTAGTGGGGCTAAGATACGTTGGCGTATACGATGGTAATAACGTAAAACAAACGGTTAAAATTTTAAAAGATATAAAAGAAACTCAAAGGATAAACTTGTTGCATCTTGCAACCACAAAAGGAAAGGGCAATTTAGATGCCGAACGCAATTCCGAAAAGTATCACGGAATAGGCAAACACTTTATTTCTAGCATAAACTCTTTCTCGCAAGAATTTGGTAAAACGCTAACGGAATTTGCTGAGCAAGATAAAAGATTTAGAGTTATAACCGCCGGTATGAGAGACGGCACGGGGCTAACCGATTTTTCTAACGAATATCCCGATAGGTTTATAGACGTAGGTATTGCAGAAGAACACGCCTTAACTATGTCCGCAGGTATTGCTTTAGGCGGTGTAAAACCATATTTCGTAGTATATTCTACCTTTTTACAACGCTGTTACGACCAAATTTCTATTGATATTTGTTTGCAAAAATTACCTGTGTGCATATGTATAGATAGGGCAGGACTAGTTGGTTCAGATGGACAAACTCACCAAGGTATATTCGATTTGTCTTATCTAAATCATATACCAAACTTAACTATTTTATCCCCAAAAGATCCAATAGAATTTAGGGATATGCTAAATTTTTCTTATACCTATAATTCGCCTTTGGCTATTAGATATAATAATGGTGTAAGTCAAAACTTTTTAGATCATAAGCCATTTGATTTATCTTGGGAAAAAGTAATTAATAATGCTAAAGCAGATTTTACTATTCTTGCGGTGGGACACCGTATGAATAAACTTGCCTTAGAAATACAAGAAAAGAGTAGTAAAAAAATTAATATAATAAACGCTAGGGTTGTTAAGCCTTTAGATACAAAACTACTTGGCGAAATTAACACCCCAATTATCACCTTAGAAGAAAACGTTTTAAACGGCGGGTTTGGTTCGGCAGTTCAAAATTATTTATTAGAAAACAACTCTAATTTAAGTGTGAAATCCTTTGGCGTAAAACAAGAGTTTATATCTCACGCCACGGTAGATAGTCAACTTTTACAAAGTGGGTTATATGCCGAAAATATCATAAAAGTGATGGAATTGTATGAAAAAAAATAGATTTTTAGCAATAGTACTAATATTTGTTTTGTTGGTATTCTTTCAAGGTTGTTCTGTTTCAGATATAAAAAACGCAATTAATAGTTTAATGAATTCGTCTAGTTCGAGTTCTAGCATTACGATTAGTAGTTTTAGTGATTTTTCAAGTTCTAGTAGTTCAAGT
>JAGAUH010000104.1 GCA_017620875.1 Clostridia bacterium | reverse complement strand
TCCTTTTCGGAGTAGTTTACTATTGTCCCGCTAGAAAGCGCGCCGTTTGGTAAATAAACTACTTTATTGTCAGGGGTTATTATTTTAGTAGAAGTCATTTTTATTTCTTCTACCGTACCGCTATATCCTTGTGCTTCTATATAGTCGTCAACCTTAAAAGGTCTAGTAAAAATAATTAAAACGCCACCCGCTATGTTAGATAACGCGCCGTTTACCGCTAGACCTGCGCAAACACCTAAAGAAGTTATTAGTGCAGTTAGTCCGCTAGTATTTATACCAACAAAACCTACCATACAAATAAGTATTACTATCTTTAATACTATTCTTAAAACGTACATTAGCGTTTTTGTTACGGTTTTGTCCGCGTCTTTTTTTAACGCTCTTTTTTCTATTCTTCTCGTAACTATATTTATTATTTTAAAAGATATAAATAAAAGTATTAGGGCAATAACAACTTTAAAAATGGTCGTCCAAATTAAGTCGCTAGTAAGCCAACCTTTTATCTTAGTCCAAAGTTCTGTCCAAGTCATAATCTACTCCTTAGTTTGTTTTGTAAAAAAATAATATCACATTAATATATAACTTGTCAATTATTTAATTTTTTTTTAAAACTAATATTGAAATTTTACTTTATTTTAGATATAATTAAATTATAAATACTTAGGAGGCATCATGATGAAAAAAAGATTAATTTTTACGATATTGCTCGCTCTTTTAACTTGCAGTTGTATGTTTGGTGCGTGCGATTGTTTGGGTAGAAATCCTAATTTACCTAATTTAGCAACGCCTAATATTACTCTTAACCAAGACGTTGCCGTTTGGGATTTAGATCCAAATGCTATTGGTTATAAAGTTAGCCTTAACGGAATTATAACTAGGGTAGATAGTTCTACAACTTCTTATCAACTTAGTTTAGGGGACGAGATAAGGGTGCAAGCCTTAGCGGACGGAAAGGCTTTTAACCATAGCGATTGGTCTACAACGCTTACTTACGGTTCGGGCTCTTTAGAGCAAGAAGCAATCCCTTACGACGATACCGAAGTTAGGTTTCAAAGTATAGGTACTTCTTATTACGAAAACGAAAATGGAATTAGGTCTGCTCAAATAACGGTAGAAACTTATTCTTCTGCAGAAATTGCTTACGATAAACTAGAACTTGTAGTTGTAGGTGGCGGGGTAGAATATACAAACGTTAATTTTACGGGAAAAGATACAATCGTAGAGTTAAAAAATAATACCACTTATATACCAAAGGTGTATTTTTACTTAAACGATAAATTATACTATTTATCTTTCACTATAAAAACGCCTCCGCTAGAAGAAAGTATAGAGTTTGGAGTTGCTAACAGTTATACTTTTAAAACTGATAGCGTTTTAGGTTTTGATTTAACTTTATACGAGCATACCCCAAATATAAAAGATTTAACCGTTAAAGTTTGGGGCGAAGATAGTAGCAACTATAAAACTTATAGTGTATTTACTAATGGTTTTGTTGCGCAAGACATCTATTATTTGTTGATAGAAGATGCCGCTAATATTGCTTTTGAAGATAGTTTATATTATAGTATAACAGCAACGGTAGATAAAAACGACGGTAGTGATATAAAAGAAATTACCGTTGTAGAAGAAGATTTTGTTTATTTAGAAAATTTAAACAACGTTAATGCAAGCGTAACCCTTACGGAAATTGCCGACGGCGAATACGAAATTTTAGTAGAAAACGACACT
>JAGAUH010000103.1 GCA_017620875.1 Clostridia bacterium | reverse complement strand
GGGTAGAGTGTGTATCTCAAGAAGTGCAAAGTTTCGACGCTAGTTTGCCAACCATAGTAGCAACGGGACCACTCACTAGCGAAAATTTATTGAGATATTTAGGCGAAATAACGGGTGAGCATTTTTACTTTTTTGATGCTGCCGCGCCAATAGTTTCCGCCGATAGTATAGATTTTAGTTCTGCCTTTTTAGAAGATAGATACGGTACGCCAGGTCAAGGCGACTACGTAAATTGTCCAATGGATAAAGACGAGTATTTAGCCTTTTATACAGAACTAATAAACGCAAAAAGAGCCGATTTAAAAGATTTTGAAAATTCCGCCGTGTTCGAAGGGTGTATGCCCGTAGAAGTTATGGCAAAAAGGGGAATAGATACTTTGCGTTTCGGTCCGCTAAAACCCGCAGGGCTAACTAGTCCGCACACGGGTAAGCACCCATACGCGAACGTACAATTAAGAAAAGAAAATTTAAAGGGCGACGCGTATAACCTAGTAGGTTTTCAGACAAATTTAACTTTTGGGGAGCAAAAAAGGGTGTTTTCTATGATACCTGCATTAAAAAACGCAGAGTTTTTAAGGTATGGTATTATGCACAAAAACAACTTTATAAATTCGCCTAATTGTTTAAATAAAGATTTGTCTTTAAAAGCATATCCAAGCGTTTTTATAGCAGGTCAACTAAGCGGGGTAGAAGGTTATGTAGAGAGTATTGCAAGCGGACTATTATGCGCAATAAATTTGCATTTAAAATTGCAAGGTAAAGAGCCAATAATTTTAGATAGTCAAACCGTATTAGGGGCGCTTGCAACCTTTATAACAACCCCAACGGAAAACTTTCAACCAATGAACGCAAACTATGGGATACTTGCTCCACTACAAGAGCAAATAAGAGATAAAGCCAAAAAGAAACAAGAATACGCTTTAAGAAGTTTAAGCATTATAAAAAATATCAAGGAGAAAATAAATGAATAGTCAATTTAGGGGAACAACTATTTGCGCCGTAAAGAAAAACGGACTAACTGCAATTGCGGGGGATGGTCAAGTAACTTTTGGCGAAAACGTGGTTTTTAAAAACAACGCGATTAAAGTAAGAAGGTTATTTAACGATAAAGTTATTTTAGGTTTTGCAGGTAGCGTTTCAGATGCGTTTACCCTTGCAGAAAAATTTGAGGGTATGCTAAATAAATATTCTGGTAACCTTATGCGTAGCGCGGTAGAATTAGCAGAACTATGGCGTACCGATAAGGCAGGCAGAAAACTAGAAGCAATGATGATAGTAGCCGATAAAGATTGTCTTTTAATAGTATCTGGTACGGGCGAAGTTATCGAGCCGGACGAAGGTGTTTGCGCAATAGGTAGCGGTGGCAACTACGCTTTGGCCGCTGCAAGAGCGCTTGCCCAAGAAACCGATTACCCTGCCGACGTAATTGCCCAAAAAGCGCTTAAAATAGCAAGCGAAATTTGCATTTTTACCAACGGCAATATAAGAGTGGAAAAAATAGGAGAGTAAAATGGATCAATTATCACAAAGAGAAATCGTTTTAGAATTAGATAAATATATCATTGGTCAAGATAAGGCTAAAAGGGCGGTTGCAATAGCGTTAAGAAATCGTTATCGCCGTAGCAAACTTACTCAAGAAGAAAGAGAAGAAATTACGCCTAAAAACATTATTATGAAAGGACCAACGGGCGTTGGTAAAACCGAAATTGCAAGAAGACTTGCAAAACTAGTAAACGCGCCGTTTATAAAAGTAGAAGCAACCAAATTTACCGAAGTGGGTTACGTTGGTAGAGACGTAGAGAGTATGGTTAGAGATTTGGTAGAAACTTCCGTTAGACTAGTTAAAGAAGAACAAACCCAAAAAGTAATTAAAAAAGCAACCGAAACGGTAAACAAAAAACTTGCAAAAATCGTTGCCGACGCATTTAAAAACGACAAGGGCGAAAAACCCGAAGAAATTTTTAGGGCAGAGATACTAGAAGGCGTTTCCGACGGCAGATACGACGAAATGGTTATAGAAATCGAGATTGCCGACGCGCCAAAATCTATGCAACTAGTACCTGGTAGCGGAGC
>JAGAUH010000013.1 GCA_017620875.1 Clostridia bacterium | reverse complement strand
TTACAGACTTTTAGTCGTACTTTGACGCACTAGGCTCGCAATAATTTTTAAGATTTGGTAGACCTTGTTAGGTCTTTTCATTTTCCCCTAAATAGAAACGGGGTAAATTGACTAATTACTAAATCAACCTGAATAATGAGAGTGTTTAAACTTTCTAGTTGCAAGCAGTACAAGGCTCGCAATAATTTTTAAGATTTGGTAGACCTTGTTGGTCACCAAAGTTTAAAAATTTTGCAGTAAACGCAGTAATGCGTAGCAAATAGGAAGTTTAACGTATGAAGTTGGTTTTTATCGGCACCTCACTATCCGGTGGCGCTATCTTGGCTTCTTTGATACATCTCGTTAGCCAAACCAAATTTTTTGCAAGAACCCTAACGGTTTGTAAACCTTCTTGGTCTTGTTCTACGTCGGCGGGAGTTTTGCCGTGAACGGCGTTCCAATAAACCGAACTTGCTATTGGCATTTGGCTAATGGTAAAATATTTGTTAATTGCCTCTAAAGAAGCGGTTGTTCCGCTACGCCTAGCAGAAATTATACCGCAAGCGGGCTTGTGAGCAAAAATACGAGTTTTGCCATAAAACGCTCTATCCATAAAAGCCGATAGGTTTGCCGAGATGTTTGCAAAATGAACGGGCGAACCAAAAACGAAAGCATCGGCGGTTTGCGCCTTTTCTAAAAACTCGTTTACCTTATCGTTAAAAATACATCTACCCGTAGAAAGACATTTTCCGCAACCTATACAGCCCCTAATACCATCGTTACCAAGCCAAAAAATTTCGCTAATAACGCCTTCTTGATCGAACACGTTTTTCATTTCTTGTAAAGCCCTAAAAGTACAACCGTTTTTGTTTGGGCTAGAATTTACTAATATAATTTTCATATTAACTCCTATATAAATTTATTTTATCAAATAAAGCATACGTTGTCAATAAAAAAAATATTCCAACGACTTTACAAATATTTCATAAATATTGATTTAAAAATTTTACTATGATATAATGTAACTACAAAAATAAATTAGACTGGTGAAGTATGAAAACAAAAACGTTGACCTATAAAAACCCATCTTTAGTAATTGCAGACCCTTTTGTTTATAGGTGGTTGGGCGAATATTATTTATTTGGCACGGGTAGTTATTGCCCTATTTATAAAAGCCAAGACTTAATAAATTGGACTTATATCGGCACCGCCATTGAACCTAACGAAGAAAACGAAGATATACAAGGCTGTTACGCACCCGAACTAGCATACGTTGGCGGATTATTTTATTTAATATATTCCCCAAAGGGAAACGAACACAGAATTTATTGTTCTAAACAAATTGCTAGCGGATACACCCCTTGCGATATAAGGTTTGAAGGGATAGACGGCTCTTTTTATATAGAAAAACAAGGCGTAACAATTTTCCGCTCTGCCGACGTTAAAGGTCAAACTCCAGACGGAATTTATTATAAAACTTGTACTAGTATTACCGACTTTGATAGAGACGGTTGGAAAAGAATTCCTAGCGCTTATTTAAACGGTTGGACGGAAGGTCCGTTTTTAGCCGAAAGAAAAGATTATAAATATTTAACCTTTACGGGCAACCACTATTTAAGCGAAGGTTACAGGATAAATTACGTTTCCGGCAAGGGCGAAAACTACGAAGATTATACTTACGGCGATACCCTTATTATTTCTACCGACAAAGAATATAACGGACTAGGACACAGCGCAACGGTTATAGGACCTAACCTAGACAGTTTAATTATAACGTATCATAACCTAGCGGTTGGCAAAACTAAACGCCATTATAATTTTTCTACTTTAATTACCGACGGCAAAAGACTATTTTGCAACGGACTAGCAAATTATAATTGCCCACTACCGCTAAAAGCGGATTTTGAGTGTAAAAATACCGAGTGGCTAAAGCAAAAAGAAGATAAGTTGATTATTCCACAAGAAGTAAACGGAATTTTTACCGCCGAACTAAGTTTTAAAAAGGCTAAAGAAAACGTTATATATTTAGGCGAATACAAACTTGTTTTAAAAGACAATTTAGCCACCCTATATAGCGATAAAGAGAGTTTTTCGGCTAATTTTACCCCAATTGTAGAAGATAGTATTTACGTGGTAAGAACAGTTTGCGATAAAATATTAAAAGTGTACGTAAACTCTCAAGAAATATTTAGTATTAACGCTTGCGTTGTTGGGCGCGTTGGGTACGATAAAAACACCGAGCCAATATTTACCGCTCTCACCCTAGACGCTTTTGGTAGTTCGGATAAAAAACTCGTTAAAAATATCCCAAGCAAATTTCCTGCAAACGCTTGTTTAAACGAGCAAGAAACCATTTGCGACGACGGGGTAAACTATATTTTACCAAAAGACGCCACTTATAATTTAAACGTTGGTTTTGGCGGAAAATATTATATAGTTATAAACACAAAGAGTTTAAAAGGTGGCGATATCAC
>JAGAUH010000102.1 GCA_017620875.1 Clostridia bacterium | reverse complement strand
ATGATAGGAATTATAACTTACATTTCCGTATTAGAAAGGACTAAAGAAATTGGTGTACTTCGTTCTATCGGAGCAAGCAAAAAAGACGTTGGTAGAGTGTTTAATGCGGAAACGGTTATTATTGGTGGCGTTAGCGGATTATTCGGCGTAATATTCTCGGCACTACTCACTATACCGATTAGACTAATCTTAAAAAATATAACGGGAGTATTAATCCCTGTTGCATTGCCGTTTACAGGTGCGGTTGTTTTAGTGTTAGTTAGCGTTTGTTTAACCTTAATTTCCGGTTTAATACCAAGTAGGGTTGCAAGCAAAAAAGACCCTGTAGTTGCCCTTAGAAGCGAATAATTTTATTTAATTTTTATATAACCCTTACGTAAAATCGTAGGGGTTATTTTTTACAAAAATATCGGTCGAAAAAAATAGACTAATTAGTATAGAAAACTTACTAGTAAAAAAATTTTTAAAAATCTTTAAATTTAAAAGTCGTTGTGGTATAATGATTATATGGTAAAATAATTGTTATTATGAATAAAGGAGTTTGTTATGAAAAGTAAAAAATTACCATTAATAGTTTCGCTTTTAGTGGCAATGGTACTCAGTTTAGTAGTAGCGTTTGCTAGTTTAAGTTTTAACGTAAAAGCGGCAACTATAGTGCAACCTAGTACTTTTAGCGGAAATTCGCTAAGTTTAGCGGGTAACGTTTCTACTTCGGTTTGTGGTTATCAACTAAACCATAAACTTACGGGGGTTCCTAACACTATCGAAGCCTTTATAAAAGTGCCTACAACCGCAAACGAAGGTAGTAGATACGGCGTTATTTTAGGTAACTTTGTAAGTGGCGGTGCGGCAAATGCCGACGCTTTAGACCTAGAAATTCACGGTGGCGGTAATCCAAGACTATTTTGGCATAACGGTACCTATAGTGGAAACGGTACGGACGGAACTGCAAACGGAGTGGATTGGAGGTTAACTAACGTTAATATTGCAACTAACACTTGGACACACTTAGCCTTTGTTAGAGACGTAACCGCAAATAAAGTTTATTGCTACGTAAACGGTGAACTTGTAGGAACAAATGCTGATGCCGGTGCAGATTTTATACCTGGTACTTTATCTGGTAGCGCTTGTGGAAATTTAAGCGTGGGAAAAGATAATAGAGACGTTGTAGATGCTAGTATAAAGGCAACGCTATTCCAAGGAAACATTGCTTATATTGCTCTATCTTCTAGCACTAAAACTCAAGCCCAAATACAAGAGAGTATGTCTAACATGGCAAGCGCAAAAGCAACTTCAAGCCAAGGCAACTTATTATTTTTAGATTACGCTTCTAGTTACGATTATAGCGGAGAGAGTTTTAACGTTATAAACGGAAACGGATACGGTATTATGGAAACCTTAACGGGCGCACCAAGAACCTTTGAAGCGGTTATAAAAGTAAACAAAACGACAAAACTATCTACTAAAAGATACGGCGTTATTATGGGTAACTTTTATAGTGGGGCGGTTGCCAATAACGATTGTTTTGATTTAGAAATACACGAAAACGGAAATCCAAGACTATTTTGGCATAACGGAACTTATAGTGGCAACGCTTCTGACGGAACGCCAAACGGAATTGACTGGACACTTAAAAACGTTAAATTAAATACGGGTGAGTGGACTCACTTAGCCTTTGTTAGAGATATGACGGCAGATAAAACCTATTGCTACGTAAACGGCGTGCAAGTTGGCACTTATAACGAAGCGGGAAAAGATATAATACCCGGTACGTTATCCGGTTCTTCTTGTGGCAATATGAAAATAGGTATGGATAGCCGTAGTGGTGGCTCTACTTCTACTTGTTTCCAAGGTGAAATTGCATACGTAACCCTATCTTCTCAAACTAAAACCAAAGCACAAATAGAAAGTTCGGCTAAGTTAATGGAAACTTGTGGCGTAAATAAAGATATGACCACTTCCGTTGCAGATATATATATTTTTGATAGGAGTGCCGCTAGGGCTTATTATAGAGCGGAAAACGCTTTACCAAAAACCCCTAACACAATAACTGCAACCTTTAAATTGCCTACCAATTATGCTTTAGGCGTAGGCGGTGCGTTATTTGGTAACGTTGCCTTAAACGCTAGCGTACACGGATTTAACCTAGAATTAAATGCAAAAGGACACCTTTGCGTTGTTTGGAACGCACATAAGAGCCCTAACGCTAACCCTTGGGTAGAGTTTAGTTCTGTCGATTTTAGAAACGGCGAGTGGAACAATATTGCCGTTGTAAGAGATAAAACTGCAAACTGCTTTAAATTATACGTAAACGGTGTGTTAAAAGAAAGTTCTTCTACAAGCACGGGTGTAGGGGATGATATCGTAGGAACTTATGCTCCTGCAATTGGTAGTAACTTCCAATTTTCTAGCAACGAAAGATGGTTGTTTAAGGGTTGTGTAAAAGACGTTGCAGCCTTTTCTACCGCACTAACCGAAACACAAATTTCTAGTTTTTATAACGCGGACAAAACAAAAGTTTCTAAAACGGATTATTCTTCTATGATGCTAAATTGGGTATTAGAAGAAAATCAACAAACTTTATATTGTAAAGATGGTGTTTCAAAAACTTTAACCGACTATTCGGGCAATAATAATAACGCTTATATGTGTACTTCTCAACACTACTTTAAGCCAAGTTCTTCAGATTGGTTAAAGGCAGAAGACGGCGAATATACTTTAGTATTTATGCCAGACACACAAATAACCGTTTCTAGAGACGTAGAGTATTACGAAAGCAACTCTAATATAAAGAGCATAGCAGATTTAGATATGACAAAAACCTTCCAATGGATGGTAGATAATAAAGACGCTATGAACTTATCTTTCGTTATGCATATGGGCGACTTAAAGCACGCAAGGGGTGTAGATGAT
>JAGAUH010000101.1 GCA_017620875.1 Clostridia bacterium | reverse complement strand
TTATTTAATAACTTAATTATACATTCATTTTTTAATATTTTTAATATTAAAAACAATAAAAAAAATGTGTATTCGGTGCATGTTTTAATAAATAGTTAAAAAGTTTTATAAAAAACTTTTTTTAAAACTTAATTTTCCGTTATTATATTTATTTATCAATGCAAAGAACTCTTTTAAATTTTTTATGCTAATAATTAACGTAAACAAATCTCGCAAGCAAATACGTGTTCATTTTTACGCAAATTAACCTTTAAAAACGTATAAACATACCAAAAAAACACAAAAAACCGACTTATAGGTCGGTTTTTGCTATTTTTATAGTCAATATTTGTAAATCTACAATTATGCTTTTACTCTCTCGTTTTATCGTTTATCCCCCTAGTAAAAAAATAATTTTTTATTGCCACTAAAAAAGGATAACCACAAGGGTTATCCTTTAACTTATTGTCTATTTTTAAAATACTCTATCATTTTTTTAAAAAGTCTGCCGTAGTTTTCTTGTATAACGGCTATTAATTCGTCGCAAATCTCACCTTTTGTCATAGGCTCACCATAAACCGAGCCGTATCGCTCTAACTCCTTAAACTTATATTCTACCACTTCTACTTGGCGGATATAGTCGGCTGCAAGAAAAGCATCTACCTTGTCAAAAAACCTTTTTCCACCCTTTGCAACCAAAAAAACGCCACTATCTCTATTTTTAGCCTTTTCTATTATTATATTACTATAATAAGCGGCTTCTTTCATATCCGTTTCGGTAAAATATCCCATAAAAACACCTATTTATTTACAACTTCTTGCTTTTGCTCTGTATCGTTTAAGTTAGGCACGTTAGTTTTTTATAGTTCTTGCTTTTTGGCGCTTTTATACATTTTAGCGTTTCTTATAATATATAAGGTTAAAGTTATTACCATCATAACCATGCTTATGCAAACCGAAGTTAAACTTAGCCAAAACGGTAAGTCTTGCCAAATTAAATGTAGCGCCATGCAAACGAAAAGTAGCACCGTGTTTAACTTGCCGTGCCAAGCAGCACCTACTACAACGTTAGATTTTTTAGTTGCAATAAGCCCCGTTAAACCAATGACAAAATCTTTTATTACCAACAACACTAGTAACGGAATTATTACGTAATATTCTATTGCAAGACAAAGCGCCAATGCTAGTTGCGTTAGTTTATCCGCCATAGGATCTAAAATTTTACCAACGTCGCTTATCATATTAAACTTTCTTGCAATTATACCGTCTAAAACGTCCGTTAAAGCCGACACGCCAAAAGCAATAAGAGCATACCAATGTCCGTTTTTTTCCGAAACGAAATAGCAAACTATAATTACCGGTATTAGTATCAACCTAAATAGCGATAGCACGTTTGGGATAGTAATAATTTTGTTTTTGTAAAAGTTTTGATCTTTTTCCATTATACTATCCTAATTAGTTTACTTTTATAACTCTTTTACCTTTCTTTTCGGCATATTTTACGGTGTTATAAGTACCACCGAAAGTTTTGTTTATGTAAGCAATTATAACAGACGAATTATCTACCATATAGCAGTTTCTTCTGTGCATGCAGTAAGAAGTAAACTTTTCGCTAAAGATACGCTTTTCGTCTGCCAAAGCAACTATTCTTTCGTATTCTTCTTTTTGACTTTCCGTAAAATATTTTGCTTGGTCTTTACAAGGGATACAAGCAATAATTTTAATATCGAATTCTTCTCTTAGTTTGTCTAAAATATTAAAGCAAATAGTATCAAAGCCAACAGCCATACCTACCAAATACGTATCGTAACCCTTTTTAATTAAAAGTCTAAAAACTTCTTCTAATTTGTTTTCGTTAAGATTTTCTACAGTTCTGTGTCCGGTAACTGCAACGCTTCTGCTAATTATGCTGATATTTTCGTTTGCCATAACATATCCTCACTTTATTTATTTTCGTATTCTTCTATCATCTCAACTAGCCTATCTAGGTCGTCGTGAGAAAAATAATCTATGTAAATTCGCCCTTTGTTATTGTTGCCTATTGCGTGCACTTTGGTCTTTAAAACGCGTTCCATTTTTTGCACTAAGTCCTTTAGTTCTAAACAATTATCGGGCTTTTTAGTTTGTTCTTGCTTGGGAGCAAAAACCTTTTTAATTTCTTGTTCGGTCTTTTTAACCGACCAACCTTCTTTTATTATTTTTCCTGCAAAATACACTTGGTATTTGCGTTCTAAGGTTATTAAATGCCTTGCGTTTGCCTCGGATAACTTACCTTCTTTTACCTTTAACAAAACTTCTCTACAAAGGTTTAAAAGCCTTAGTTTGTTAGCCACCGCCGACCTACTTTTGCCAAGCGAACAAGCAAGTTCTTCTTGCGTTAGGTCATAGTCTTGCATAAGTTGTTTCATACCAAGAGCCTCGTCTACGGGGTTTAGGTCTTCTCTTTGCAAGTTTTCTATCATGGCTATTTCTTGTATTTTTTTATCGTCAAAGTTTTTTATTATTGCAGGGATAGTTTCTTTGCCGAGGCTTTTTACCGCCCTATACCTACGCTCGCCTGCAATAATCATATACCTATCTAACCCTTTGGGTTGCACCACTATCGGCGAAATTATGCCGTAAGAGTCTATGCTAGTAGCAAGTTCTTTAATGGTGTCGTCGTCAAAGGTTTTTCTCGGTTGATTAGGGTTAGGAAAAATATTTTCTATTTTAATTTCGTAAACCTTTTCTTCCATAATCCGCCTTATTTACTAGAGTCGTCAGAGCCCGTTGTATCGCTAGGCTTAACTTCTTCTTGAGTAGGATTTTCTACTATAGGTTCTTCTACTTTAGGAGCAACCTTTTGGGCTACGCTTTTATTTTCTCCAAAAGGATTTTCCGCTCTCTTTTTATCCCTTTCGTCCATATCTGCAAGTATTTCTTGTAAAGTTTTTCCTTGCATTATCATATCAACTTCTTCTTGGAAGATAGTTTCTCTTTCTAAAAGTAAGTTAGCCATAACTTCTAGTTTATCAAGATTTTGCTTTATTAAGTCTTTACCAACTTGGTATCTCTCTTTTATAATTCTAGAAATTTCTTGGTCGATTCTTCTTGCGGTATCTTCGCTATAAGTAGTTCTCGTTTGATAATCTCTACCTAAAAATACTTGGTCGTTATCGCCGTAGTTAATAAGCCCTATTTCTTCGCTCATACCCCACTCGGTAACCATTTTTCTTGCCATAGTGGTTGCTTGCATAATGTCGCCTTGCGCTCCGGAAGATATTTCGTCAAAAATAACTTCTTCTGCAATTCTACCACCCATACAAGTAGTAATATTGCTCAATAAAAACTTTTTGTTGTAATACGGCATATCGTCTTCCGGTCTATACATAGTATAACCACCGGCTCTGCCCCTTGGTATAATAGTAACTTCTTGCACAGGGAAAAAGTCAGGCATTAATTTTGCTAAAAGCGCGTGTCCCGCCTCGTGATAAGCAGTTAGTTTTTTATCTTTTTCCGCTACGTAACGGCTCTTTTTCTTAGGTCCCATAGCAATTTTGTTGTTTGCTTCGTACAAGTGATTATTAGTAATAGCAGGGCTATTTTCTCTTGCCGCAAGTATTGCCGCTTCGTTTAACAAGTTTGCAAGGTCCGCACCGCTATATCCCGTAGTAATTCTTGCAAGGGTTTTAAAGTTTACGTCTCTAGCAAGCGGTTTGTTTCTTGCGTGTACTCTAAGTATCGCTTCTCTACCCCTAACGTCAGGTAAGTTTACGTAAACTTGCCTATCAAATCTACCAGGTCTAAGTAATGCAGGATCTAGTATGTCGGCTCTGTTAGTTGCCGCAATAATTATAATTCCGTCGTTAGTTTCAAATCCGTCCATTTGAACTAATAATTGGTTTAGGGTTTGCTCTCTCTCGTCGTTTCCGCCACCAAGACCGGTGCCCCTTTGTCTACCAACGGCGTCTATTTCGTCAATAAACACGATACAAGGCATATTCTTTTTAGCGGTAGCAAACATATCTCTAACACGGCTTGCGCCCACACCAACAAACATTTCTACAAAGTCAGAACCGCTTATAGAGAAAAACGGAACGTTAGCCTCGCCTGCAACTGCCTTTGCAAATAAAGTTTTACCCGTTCCCGGAGGGCCTACTAATAATACGCCCCTTGGTATTTTTGCGCCTACGTCGGTAAACTTTTTAGGATTTTTTAAAAATTCTACTATTTCTTTTAATTCTTCTTTTTCTTCTTCTGCGCCGGCAACGTCGGTAAATCTAATTTTTATATGCTCGGTAGCCCTT
>JAGAUH010000100.1 GCA_017620875.1 Clostridia bacterium | reverse complement strand
TTATGCGTAAATATAACAACATTGTATGCTATATATTGTTGCAAGGTATTGACTTTTACTAAAAAATGGTTTATACTATATATGCAAGGGAAACTTTGTTATCGTTGCTACTCGATATGCAACTAAAATAAGGTCGAGTAATTGTTATCGTTGCTACTCGATATGCAACTAAAATAAGGTCGAGTAAAAATATCTGAAACACTCTACCCAAAACGGTAGAGTGTTTTTAGTTTTTTTGTCGCAAGGTATTGACTTTTATTAAAAAATAACATATACTATATAAGCAAGGGAAACCTTGCGGACATAGACAGGATTTATGTTCCATTGTTGATGTGTAAGGTTTGGTCGGGGAAGTGTTACACGAAGATGCAAAAGAACGGTTAATGCTCGTCCAAGTCCCGAATAGGTTGTTTAACCGAAAGAAAAGCATAATCTAAAAGTTAAAAGCCCTTTATTAAGGGGCTTTTATTTATTATTAGTTTTAGTTTTGAGCATTAAAAAATCCCCTACATATAGGGGATTTTAATTTTTATTGATAAATTTTAATAAACTATAAACAAAATATTTATCAAGTTTATTGTTGGGCAATTTCTATCGGTTTACTATCTTCTAGCATTTTATCCGTTAGTTCGCCTTTATAACTTCCTTTAATAATAAGTGGGGTAGCAAAACTTGTAATTATAATAAGTATTAGTAAAAACGGTGTTATATTTGGACTAATTAAACCTGCATTAATACCTGTTTGAGCGCATACTAAAGCAACTTCTGCCCTTGCCATCATACCAACGCCAACCCTTAAACTATCTTTAAACGAATATTTGCAAGCCTTTGCAGTAAGTCCGCAACCAAGCAATTTTCCTAAAATTCCTACAAAAATAAATAGAGTACCAAACAATATAAAACTTGGTTTAATTGCAGAGAAGGTTAAACTTAAACCAACGTTTGCAAAAAATACCGGTGTAAAAAACATATAACCAAGTGTTTCGGCTTTTCTGTCTATGTATTCTTTATCAAAGTTATCCGATAGTATTAGTCCTGCTGCAAACGCACCCGTTATATCGGCTATACCAAAAAATTCTTGACTTATCCAAGCAAATATAAAGCAAAAACCAATGCTAAAAATAGGTATTCTGCGGTGGTGTGGATATTTTTTATCTAAATATTTAAATAGTTTTCCTACAACTAATTTTAAAATAATTACAACGCCAAAATAAATAATAGTTAAAAGTAAAACGATTAGTGGGTTATCGCTAGAAGATTCGCTCTTTCCGCTAATAGAAAGTATAAAAGATAAAATAACAACGCCTAAAATATCGTCTAGTATCGCGCTAGAAACTATAGTAGTGCCGGCTTTACTACCTAAAACACCAAGTTCTTTTAGCGTTGCAACGGTAATAGAAACGCTAGTTGCGGTAAGAATAGTTCCGTAAAAAAGGTTGCCGTATAAATTTTCTTTAAAAGCGCCAAAGCCCCCGTTAAATAAAACTGCCACTAAAAAACCTAATCCCATAGGCAATAAAATACCCGCTAAAGTAATAAATATAGTAGGTTTCCCCACGGCTTTTATTTGTTTTAGGTTTGTGCCTAGCCCCGCCGAAAACATAATTAGTATTACGCCAATTTCCGCGCAAAACTTTATTGCGTTTTTACTCGTATCGTTAATAATAGGTTGCTTTGGTATATAACTTATTGCAAGCAATATTAAACCCGATAGCAACATACCAACGACACCCGGCAAAGAAACTTTTTTACAAAGTATGACTAGTATTTTAGAAAATACCAATATTAAACCAAGCGGTAACAATATCGAATATACTTCCATAAAACCCCCAAACTATTATTTTTACTAACTAAATAAGAATTATAAGCCTATTAAATTTTTTTGTCAATTAAAACGGCGCTATAAAAAGGCAAAAAAGTGCGTTTTTGGGCGTATAGGCAAACTTTTTTAAAAAAAATATTATAATTCTATTGAAAAATCTTTGCAAATATTATATAATAGGTATAAGTGTAAATTTATCCTTAGTGGAGGTCTTTATGTCAGTTTTAAAACATAAGAGTAACCGTACGGCAGAAAAATCTATTATTGCAACCGTTGACGAAGAAAATATCGTAAACGAAGAACTTGCTCTTGCTCCCCCAGTGCTAGCACCTGCTCCTGCACCTGCACCAGCACCCGTTGAGCCAGAAAAAGAGCCTGTAGAAGAAGTAGTAGAAGAACCTGTAGAAGAAACTGCGGAAGAAGAAGTAGCGGAAGAATCTACCGAAGAAACAACTGAAGAAGAAGTTGTAGAAGAAGAACCTACCGAAGAACCTACCGAAGAACCTGCAGAAGAACCTGCAGAAGAAATTGTAGAAGAAACAACCGAAGAAGAAGTTGTAGAAGAAACTGCGGAAGAACCTGTAGAAGAAGAATCTGCTGAGGAAATTGTTGCCGATATCCCAGACGTAGTAGAAGAACCTGTAGAAGAAGTTGTAGATGAGCCTGTAGAAGAAGTTTCTAAAGAGCCTGTATATCAACCTACTTTTGCAGAAAAAATGAACATTGCGGACGAAGATATCCAACGTAGATACGACGAACTTAAAAACTACGCGTTAAGATTTAAAAAGTTGACTTGGAGAATTAGTAAAAAGTACGATAGTATTAACATGGGAAGATTCCAATTTGTTAAATTATCCGTTGCAGGTAAAACTTTAAAACTTAACTTAAATATGGACATTTCAGAAGCCGATCCTAAATATCACTGCGTAGATAAGCGTAAAACAAAAACTTACGAAGACGTTCCTTGTCAAATGAGAATTAAGTCTGATAGGGGATTAAAATACGCAAAAGAACTTATTGACCAATGTGCAGAGAAACACGGACTTGTAGAAAATCCTAAGTTCCAACCTGTAAACTCTCTAGAACTTATCGAAAGACACCTAGAACTTGGCGATACGGATGATATTATAATAGAAGTGCAAGAAGACGACGAAGAATAATTTTAAAGCGTTTTTTGCTACGCATTACTGCGTTAACTGCAAAAAATTCTAGACTACAATGACCAAAAGGTCTATTGTATCCTAAAATTTTTGCGAGCCTAGTGCGTCAAAGCACGACTAAAAGTCAGTAATTTAACAAAGTGAAATTACAAGACCTAAAAGTCGGCTTTTCCTTATCCCAAAAAACTTTTGTTACACAAAACTTTTTCGGGAGCCCTATTAGTTTCTAGAAAGTTTAATCCGTTTTCTGTTTAGGGTTGCTAAAAACCTTAATAGTTTTTGTAAAACTTTTTTATTAAAAAAAAATAACAAATAAAGACATTAGATTTTTAATCTGGTGTCTTTTTAAATTTATATCCGATAAAAAATTTAAGGAGGTAAAAATGGCTACTTTTGTTGGTATTGCAAAAAAATCTAAACAAAGAGAAGTTGGTATAGAACTTTTAAGAATAGTTGCTATGCTACTTATAATATTTCACCATTTTTGCTATCACGGTGGTTTTTTGTCGCATATAACGTCGCAAAATAAACAGCAACTAATTGCAAAGTTAATAAGCAATATTTTTCCTATTTCTATAAATTTATTCGTTTTTATAACGGGTTATTTTTCTTTAAACAACAAAGGCAACGTTTTAAAAAAGACAATAGTATTATGGATACAAGTCTTTTTTTATTCTTTAATAATTTACCTTATATTTTTATCGACCAAGCAAGTAAAGTTTGATAAATTAAAATTAGAGCAAATTTTTTATCCCGTTGCGTATAAAGAATATTGGTTTTTCTCTGCGTATTTTTTATTAATATTAGTTTCGCCGTTTATTTCTGCAATGCTAAACAATATAACGGCAAAACAACACTTATACTTAGTTATAGGTATAGTAGTGGTGCTTTATCTAATTTCTATAAAAGGTATGCTAGGCGGTATTTTAGAGTTTACGCGTGGATATAGTTTAACTTGGTTTGTTTGCGCATATATTATCGGCGCGTATATAAAAAGGGCAAATATAAAACTAAAATGGTGGGGATATATTTTATTTATCGCCGTTATAGCCTGTGTAATATATTTAAAGAAGGAAGAAGATTTTTATAGGTTTGGCTATGCCGACGTAGAAATAGTTTTTGTGTCCGTGCTAACCTTTATGCTATTTAAAGATATAAAAATAAATTGCGATAGTTTAAACAAGTTTATCACTAAAATAGCGTCTGCAACGTTTGGGGTATACTTAATACACGATAACAATTTTATAAGGAGCGTTTTATATTCTAAAATATTTAAAGTGCAAGAGTATTATAATAGTAGGTTTGCAACCTTTAAAATTTTAGAGTTTACGCTAGTAGTGTTTATTGCTTGTGCTTTTATAGATTTAATTAGGCAAGGTTTGTTTTGGAGTGTAATAACGACGATAAAAATAGCTTGCGCAAAAATAAGTAACTTGTTTAAAAAGATAAAAAAACCTAATACTATCGAAAAAATGGGGGGGGGGTAATCGTTTTTAAAAGAAACTTATTACGTGCTAAAATTTTAAATAAATTCGTTTTTGTTTTTTAAAAGTTATATTCCTTATTATATATAACACAACAAGTTGTGGAAACTTTTTTAATAAAACACAATTTAAAAATAAAACCAACAAAAATCAAAATTATCACGCTAAAAGTGGTAAAAATTGTTGACAAAAATACTAAAAGAAGGTAAAATATTATAGCACTCTAATGGGGTGTTAATTTTTTAGGAAGGAAAACGTTATGGCAAAGGGAGTAAGAACAAGAATTACACTTGCATGTGAAGAATGCAAACAAAGAAACTACGATGGTTATAAAAACAAGAAAAATACTTCAGAAAGATTAGAGTTAAACAAATATTGTCCTTTCTGCAAAAAGCATACTGCACACAAGGAAACAAAGTAATTAAGAGGTAAAAAATGAGCGAGCAAAATTCTACCAAATCTAAAAAGACTGAAAAAAAATCTAATGGATTTGTAAATTTCTTTAAAGGCATTGGCTCTAAACTAAAAGGAATGTGGTCAGAACTAAAAAAAGTTAGTTGGCCAAAATTTTCTAAAGTGGTTAAAAACACCGGAATAG
>JAGAUH010000099.1 GCA_017620875.1 Clostridia bacterium | reverse complement strand
TTCTATACTAAAACTAAGATACACCCCTAACGCGTAAAAGTTGTTATATTTATAGGCAAAAGCAGTCCTATACTGTTCGCCCGCGCGTTTTAAATCTTTTTTTAAATAAAAGCCGTTATGATATAGCCAACCCCAAGTAAAATCGTTTTCTTCGTCTTCTTCGCAGTAACAAAGATTATTATAGGCTTGTTCGTAATCGATATTAGTTCCGTAACCATATAGGTAGCACTTTGCCAAGGCTAAATAACCTTTACTTACCCCTTCTGACGCGGAGAAAGCACCGTATTTAAAGGCTTTATCTTTATCCCTTTTTACGTCTATTCCAGAGCCGTATATTATAGAAGCATAACCTGCGCATTCTGCGCAACCAAGTTTTACACCCATTTCGAAAAATTCTAAAGCATTTTTATAGTTTCTACCAACTATTTCGCCGTTATAATAGCATAAACCACCAAACAAACAACAACGCTTGTCCCCAAGTTTTGCACCCTTTTTTAATAGTTCTAAACCCTTGTTTACGTTTTTAGGCTCTTGCTCGCCGTTTATAAAGGCTTTACCTTTTACGTAATAGGCATAAGGATAATTAGCATCTAATAGTTTTGTTGCCCAATAATTTAGTTCTTTAGAATAATCTTCAAACAATGCCTTATTATATAAATTAAATAGTTCTATTTGGGCGGGCACGTAACCGTCTTCCGCTATTGGTTTTAAATATGGCAAGGCGTTTTTTATACTTTTTTCGCCTAATATTTTACCCACTTTATATTTTGCCCTAACGTCGCCTTTTAAGGCAAGTATTTTATATTCTTGAAAAAAATCGTATTGTTTATCGGCTTTTAGTTGTCCCGTTTCGTACAAGTGTAAAAGGTTGCATTTTGCTGTTAAACTGCCTAATTTTTCGGCTTGTTTGTAGTATTCTTCCGCCTTAAATAAGTCTTTTTTTACCCCTAAACCAAACTCGTAACAATAGCCAACATTGGCAAGCGCTAGCACGTGGTTTTGCTCGGCTGCAAGCATAAAGGCTTTAAATGCCAAGTAGTAATTAACTTCTTGACCTAATAACCCCAAAAAATATACTTGACCTAAATTAAAAGCAGAATCTACGTCCCCTTTTTCGTAGCCTTTATATAGTTTTTTTAACTCATCAACCATTTTACTTTGTCCTAACGCTTATTATTATAATTTTAACATTTACGCTTGTATTTTGTCAATATAAACTATACCCTACACGCCATTCTGAGCAATTTTTAATTTGCGTAAAAATCTTTACTATATAACACTCCCAATTCCTTGTTCGTCATTTTGAGTTTGCCTTAGCAAACGTAAAAATCTTTTTTTAATTAGCCTTTACGAGCATAAAAGACTCTCACGGCTATCGCCTCAGAGTGACAACGTAGTAGATAAATAATATTTTTTACAATTCACTTAACCCTTACCTTTAACCCTTACCTTGGTCATTCTGAGCGAGCAGTATGCGAGCGTGAGAATCTTTTTTTTTAGACTCTCACGGCTTTCGCCTCAGAGTGACAAAAAAAGCCTTTTAAAAAAAGGCTTTAATTTTTTGTTTAATCATAATCGTTTTGCAAAATTAGTTTTACGTAAATTTGTAATCCACCTTCTACCATAGTTACGGTTCCCGATACTTCTTGTTCGTACAAAGTAGAAGAAAAAACCGTAATTCCGTTTATTGCTACAACGCCTATTGCTCTACGCACACCATCGCTAGAAGTAATAACTATGGTGACCTTTTCGCCCGCTTGTGCTTGGGTTACTTCTTTATCTCCCAAATACATTTTTACCGTTATATATTGGCTTTCGCTCTCGGGGTCTAAGGTTAGCGTGTACGAATATAAAGGCTCGCTACTAGAACTATTTATTTGGCTAGAATTATTATTTATATTAGAGTTTAAACTTTGGCTAAAACTAGAACTTGCTTTGCTACTAATACTTTCGTTATTACTGCTATTTTCTATACTAGAACTACTTATTAAAGAAGAACCAACACTCTTACTATCGCTAGAGTTTTGTTGCATAGCAGAACTAGCAGAGTTAGTTAAATCGAAATCCGAACTAAAACTACTTTGAAAAGAACTGCTATTTAGTTGAGAACTACTTGCGTTGTTTCCCTTTGATTTTTTACAACCAAATGCAAAAATCAAACAACAAACCACAATCAAGCAAACTATAAATTTTTTCATAAATACCTATAATTTCGGTTTGGCAAAATTGCCAAACCGAAAAATGATTTATTTGAGTTTTTAACAAAAAATACTAGCGACTATCTTTACCAATAGCAGGAGTTGTTCCTGTATTTGTGTTGCCAGAAATATTAGGTGTATTGTATTGTGTCTTTTCTACTAATCCTACAATACCACCAACGTTAGAACTTCCTGTAACTGTACCTTT
>JAGAUH010000098.1 GCA_017620875.1 Clostridia bacterium | reverse complement strand
TTTAAATATTATATATTTAACTTGCCCTTTTTGTCAAGCAAAACGACTTGACACCACTTTATTTTAGTTATATAATTTTGAATATGAATAATCATTTAGATTTAATTAAAATTTTATACGGACAAGAAATTGTTTCGGGGCAAGAAATTGCAAACAAACTTGGCATTTCTAGAAATATGGTTTGGAAAAAAATAAACGCGTTATGCTCTTTAGGGTTTAAAATAGACTCTTACCCAAAGGGATATAAACTAATATCTTTTCCAACGGATATTACTAAAGAAGAAATTTTAACTAAAACAGATACGAGTTTTGAAGTTTTGGTTTTTGACACACTACCTTCTACAAACGATTATGCAAAACAAAATATAAGTTCTTTTAGTAAAAACACTATAATAATTGCAAAAGAACAAACTAGTGGCAAAGGTAGATTTAACCGAAAATTTTATTCTAGTAAAGGTGGACTTTATTTAACTATGGTATTTAAAGAAAGTTTAGATATTTCTTACGCTAGTTTAATTACTCTTTTTACCGCTGTAAAAGTTTGCGAAGCAATAGAAAAAGTTGCGGATATTAAATGCGATATAAAATGGGTAAACGATATTTACCATAGCGGAAAAAAACTTTGCGGAATACTAAGCGAAGCAAGCATTAGTTGCGAGCAAAAAACCGTGTTCGATTATATTATAGGTATTGGCATAAACGTGGATAATAAACTAGAAAGCGAAATTAGTGATATTGCTACTTCTTTAAGCGTTTTACAGCAAAAACCTATCAATAAGTCGATTTTATGCGCCGAAATTATTAAAAATATGCAAAACTTGACTACTGAAATAGTTGAAAGCGACTTTATAAACACTTATAAACAAAGGCTATTTATACTAGGTAAAAAAGTATTTATAAACGAACAAGAAGCACTTGTTTTAGACCTTAATAAAGACGGATCTTTAAAGGTACAAATGGGCGAAGAAATTAAAACTTTTTACGCAGGCGACGTTAGTTTAAAATTATAAAGTATAATTTTTTTACAATTTAATAAACTTACTAAAAAAATCACCCCTAAAGTTTAATAACTTTTGGGGTGAATTTAAATATAATTTTAATCTTTAACAAGTAGTTCTTCTTGTAGTTTTTTATCTCTTTTCTTTTTAATTAGTAAGACTATTAACACGGTTAGTTCCATAATTATTACGCTTGCCAATAAAGAAAAGGTTACGTCAGTTAAGTAGTGAGCACCCGCAACAATACGCGCAAAAGCAACTAGGATAGTTACGCACGGCGGAATTATCGTAAAGCAAAGTTTTGCCTTTTTATTTAAGTTTATAAACCTTGGTAAAAAACATAGCATTATTGCGTTTGCAGACCAACTAACGTGCCCACTAGGAAAAGAAACGAACCCGTCGTCTGCTAGAATTGCGTCGGTAAAATCTTTTCCGTTTATTTTACCTATTTTATACCAAGGAGAATATTTATCAAATCCGATAACGTTAAGTGCCCTAAATCTTGGTCTATTAACTATTTCTTTTAATACTTGAGTTAGTAAAAAAGTTATTGCAATAACGGCAATACAAGCAATTGCAAAATAGAAAAACTGACTTAATTTTTCCGTACCAATAAGGTTAGAAAGCCAAATAAATACCACTGCAAATGCTATACCGCATAGCAAACAACAAATATAAAATGCCAAATTATCTTCTAATTGCTCGTAAAATCCGTATACTTCCCCTAAAGATACAACGCACCTATAAAAGCATAAGGCAAAGGCAAAAAATACGCCTAAAGCAACTATTATAATAATTATTAATTTTTGTTTTTCAAATTTATCCGTTAAAGAATAACCAATCACGCACAAACTTGCAGAAAGTAAAAAGTAAATTGGCCACTCTGCAAAACACTCTACCACGTTTGCAAAAAGATTTTTAGAAAAATACGCTCCGTTATCTAAGTCGGCAAGAGCCTTACTTATGCTTAAATCGCAAAAAGTTCCTAGCAAGAACAATCCGATTATAACAAAGTAAAAAATAGAATAAAATAATATTTTTTTCTTCATACTAGTCCTCAAAATATTTAATATCTTTAGTATTTAAAAGAATATAAAAGTTTTTATGTCTAAACAAGTCTATTTCTTTGTTAACCCTAAGCGTTACGTAATTATCAAACCCGTCTACCATAAGGTATACTAGTTTATTTTTACCCAAAGTATCTTCTGCAATGCAAGATTTTACTTTTAAGGCGTTTTGTTGCTTTTCGCATAAAGTAATAAAGGCATCTAGCCCAACTTGCACCCTATAAACACCATCTTCTTCGTAAGAAGAAAATTGGTTTTTACCGATATATAGGGTACTATTTTTAACTTTTGCATAAGTTTCGTTAGGATATACGGCATATTTTGCAGAAAGCATTTCGCCACTTAAATCCGCAAGTAATACGTCTTCTACGTTATAGTATAACGTTATATTAGAAGAATATTCCCCTTTTAAAACAATTATTTTATCTTGCACCTTAAATAGCGTTACGTCAAAAGCGTTTTTATAATAAGTAAAATTTATTTTAAAATCGCCGTAGGTTTTTGTTTTGTGTAGTTTTGTAGTATCTATAAAGATATTTACACTGCCGTTTTTACCTATATAGCGTTGAATTTGCAACTCTGACAAGCAAATTTCTTGCCCTTGAAAACTTATAACGTTTTCGTTTATTTGGGCAGGGACTAAAATATCTTTTTTAAAGCCTGATATTACTTTGCCATCGGAATTAAAAAAGGTATCGTACCCATTTAAAAACTGGTCGGCAGAATAGTACACGTGATTTAAGTTGTTTGTTTCTAGCGTTTCTAGTTCAAACTCGCCAAGCGGTTTTTCTACCCTACCGTTTTCCGTTTCGGTATAAAAAACGCCGTCTTCTATTTTACCTTGTAAAATATCTTCTTCGCCAAGAAGAAACATTGTGTCTACGTATTGTGGACGTTTAACCAATTCTTCTACGGTGCCAATATCTACAATTTTACCATCTAGCATAATTGCAATTCTGTCGGCAAGTATTTTTGCCTCGTGCGCCTTATGCGTAACGTAAACGAAAGTTGAGTTAGGAAGTAACTTTTTTGTTTGTTTTATAAGCCTTAAATAATTATCCCTAGACTTTTCGTCTACGTTAGAAAGCGGTTCGTCAAAAAGTATTAGTTTTGGTTTACGAACGAGCGCTTTTGCCAAACATACCCTTTGTTGTTGTCCGCCACTTAAAAATTTTGGCTTTACGTTTATAAAGTTTTTTAAACCTAAAAACTCTATAACCGGCATAACCCTATTTGACACTTTTTCTTCTGGTAACTTTAGTTGTTTTGCTAAATAATAAGCTACGTTATCGTAAACCGTCATGTTAGGATAAAGCGAATAATCTTGGAAAATCATAGCGCAATCTCTATCTTGTGGCGGAATATTATTTGCAGGAACACCATCTAAAAATAGTTCCCCCACGTCTGGATAATATATGCCTGCAAGTAACCTTAGTAACGTACTTTTACCACAACCGGACTCGCCCATAACAACCAAAAACTCGCCACTGACAACTTCTAACGATAGTTCTTTAACGCCAAAATTGCCCTTTCCGTAAGCCTTTGTTATTGCATTACATTTTATATTCATTCTTTACTTTCCTCGTCGTAACTTTGTGCTATTTGCTCCGCTAGTTTATCTATTTCGTCTTGAGTAATATCGTCTAACTCGTCTTGTAAATCTTCGTCTGTAAAAATACCTTTATTTACTAATTCTGGATAACTCTTTTCGTTTATAAATTTATCAAATTGAGCGTATACAAATAAACTTGTAACTATTATGCTAAAACTTAATCCGCCAAATATTAAAATAAATGCTCCAATTGCCATAACTATACTAGGAAATAGTTGTATAAAAAATACTAGCATAGGCAATATGCCCGCCAAAAACATTAATACGTTGGTAAAAAACTTTTTAAAAGTTAGCATAAAAGCGCCTTTAAAAATTTGTATAAAGTTAGTATTATATAACCCTGCTATGCCGTAGGCGTAAATATAAGTTATTAATAAAGTTAAATTAAGTAATAACATAAAAATAAACAAGCCAATTTGCAAAGCGCCGTTAATATTAGGATAGTAAAATAGGTAGTTAAATATTACATCTATTAAATAAATATTTAACGCTAAAATAAAAGTAATACCCAAATATTGCAACCAACTATTTTTTATACCTTTGCCA
>JAGAUH010000012.1 GCA_017620875.1 Clostridia bacterium | reverse complement strand
TGCACTTTCTATTACGTGGTGGCAAGTTAAAACGTAGGCTACGCCGATATTACCATCCGAATCCGCCTCGGAATATGCCGAATAACCTACTATTACACCACTAGCACCACCTGCAGAAGTAGAAGAAATAATAGAATATATTTCTACAACGCTTTGTCTGTTTTGAGTGAGTATACTAGTAGAATCGTCTTCTCTATCTAGGTTTTCCGTGCCGATTGGAGTACGGTCGATACTCTCTAGACTAGTAGCAATTCCCCCTGACATATTGCTATCTTGAGAATAGTTAGAATTGTTTCCTATTAAACCAATGTTACCGCCACCCGCACAACCTACTACGGTTATAGATAAGGATAGTACGATAGCAAAGATTATTGCTAAAAAACGCTTTTTTATCATATTTACTCCTTAAAAACTCTTAATTATAAAAAGGTCGAACTTGTATTCGACCTTTTTAGCCGAGTTATTATATCGGCAAATATCTCAAACGGCAACAATTGATAAACAAAAAAACTTCATTTTGTTTTTGCTTCCGATAGTTTGAGTATGTTTTATTTATATTATTTTATACGCCGATATAGTTATATTTTTACCTATTTTTATAAACTTTATATAAATTTTTTGCTTTTATAAAAACTTAGACTATTAAAACTTTAATTTCGTTGGTAATTATTTTCCGATAATACAAATATCCGATACGGACAAGCCCGTAGGAACGTGTGGTTTATCGTTTTTAATTGCTTGACGCTTTAATTGTACAGTTACCCTTGTAACGTTTGCAATTTCGTTTTGGAATACCGCAGTAGAAGAACAACCCGGTATATATAGCGGTATATTGCTACCATCTGGTAAGTTATTGTAATAATATTTATCCCAATCGAAACTAACCGATGGCGTTGTGCCCCTATATTTTACCCCGCCTTTAAGGTATTCTACTTGTATTTTATAAATGCTATCAAAAGCCGTTTCTACTAAGAAACTATTAAACGCCATTATTCCTTTTAAAGTGATAGGATTAGCAAAATCTAAGGTAACGTCTAGTCTTGTTCTTTCAGCATCAAACTCGTAAATACCTTCTTTAATCATCATTTGGATAGCGCCGTCGGTTAAATATTGTAACTTGGTGTAATCCTTTTTATGATTTACGCTAACCGTTGCTAAGTTTGCAACGTTTTTATATCCTGTAACTACGTTTGGTTTTAACCTATAATCGTAACTAGGTCCGCCACAATTCATAACGAGTATCCCGTCGTCGTTTTCTACCCAAGTAACTCTATCAACGCCTATTACCCTTTGACCACTATAAGTTGAGCCGTAAAATGAAATAGGATTTCTGTGCATGTGGTAAACGATAAACGTTTCGTTACCAACCTTTGTAAATACGTGGTGTCCCGTGCCTGCCCTGTGTATCCATTCCATATCGGTAGCAATTACGTTACCACCTTTTTGGTTGCTAATTTTTGTATAAGGTCTTAGCGGATGTTTTGCCCACGCTTGTTTTACCCTATAAGATCTATCGAAATATCCGTTACAACTATAAGTTAGATAATATAATTGGTTATCCGGATTATATACAACGTATTGACCTTCGTTTACGTCGCCTTCGTCTTGGAAATCGTATTGAGCGGCATCGGTTACCTTTGTATAGTTAGGTTTTGTAAGTAAAGTTAAGGTAGAATAGTCTGGGGTAAACCAGTCTATCATTTTCATACCCATAGAACAACTTACGTCGTAGTTATCCCCTAAATCTCTACAAAAATAAACGTATTTATCACCCGTTACAGGATCTATAAAAGGTTCTACGTCGATAGCCTTTATATAGCCTTCGTAAGGATAGTTTCCATTTATTCCGTTAAGTCTTTCAAAATCT
>JAGAUH010000097.1 GCA_017620875.1 Clostridia bacterium | reverse complement strand
CATACGAGATGCGTAACGCCAAGTCAATGGTGGGAAACTCAATGTGATACGCCTGCTGCTGACGGGTTACATGCTCCAAACACCGCTTGGAACGAAGGTCCTTACGTGTATAAACACAACGGAACTTATTATATGACGTATTCTGCTAACCCTTATTGGAATTCTTTATATGGGGTAGGATTGGCATTTTCTAAAAGTCCTAGAGGACCTTGGACAAAATATCACGCAAACCCAATAGTTGTAAAACAAGCGGGATTAACCGCGGGTACGGGACATAATATGTTCTTTAAAGACTTTAACGGTAAACTTTGGTGCGCGTACCATACTTATTCCAACCCTAATGCGTCGGGTAACGTAAATAGAGAATTGTTACTTTCTCGCGCGTGGTTCGATAACGGTATTTTAAGGGTAGAATATAGTAACTGGTAAAATATTTGTTAAATAAAGTTTTGAGGCTAAAATTTAGCCTCGAAATTTTATAAAAATCTAGATTATAAGTTTATTACCAACTTAATTGGTTTAGGTATTGTATAATTACGTAAATAAATTAAAAGAGAGTGCGTTATGAAAGGGCTTTTTAAAAAAATATTATCTTTAACTTTGGGTATTGTTACTTTAAGTATGGCTTTTAGTTGCTTTGGTAAAGATAATGGTAACAATAATAGTACTAGTTCGGCTAATACTTCTAGTAATTCTAGTCAAGTTTCTAACAGTTCTTCTGGCGGAGAACAAAGTGGGGCTTTAGATGCTAACGAAATAAAATACGAATCCCCTAGCAATTTAGAAACCTATTATAACTATATAGAAGTATACGACGATAAGGGTAGAGTTTGTCGCATAGGCGATCCGTATATTTTAAAGTATAACGGCACTTATTATTTATACACTTCTTGCACGGGGCATATGTTAAAAATAGGTATCCCTTGTTGGACTTCTACAAACCTAGTAGATTGGACTTTCCGCTCTTGGATTTGGGGGGATGGCGAAACCGATTACGGAACGGATAGTTTGTGTTATAACGCCTACGCACCAGAGATAATTTACTATAAAGGTTGGTTTTATATGTGCGAGTCGCCAAACGGCACGGGACATTATATATTTAAAAGTAAAACCCCGGACGGCAAGTTCGAAGTGTGTTCGGACAATTTAGGGCTAGGCATAGACGGACATTTTTACGTTGATAGTAACGGAGAGTTATATTTGCTATCCGCTAACGACGGAATAAAATATACCAAACTAAAAATAGATAACGGAACTTTTTATAAAGAAGGCGTAACCCTAAAGGTAAAAGGACCTTATCTTTCTTCTTGGATAGAAGGACCAGAAGTTATAGAAAGGGCAGGATATAGTTATTTGTTGTATACGGGCAACCACGTAAACTCTGCGGGCTACCGTATGGCGTATAATTATATAAAGTCTGGTTCGGGTAGTATGTTTTCTGACTTACAAGTTCCGCAAGATTGTATTTTACTTTTAAACACGGGCGACGATACCCCTTATAATAAAAAGGGATACAATAGCAATAACGACTATACAAACGTAGATACTTATAGGGGATTAGGGCATGGTTGCGCGGTTTACGGACCAAACCTAGATAGTTTATATTTAGGCTACCATAATCAAGGAAGATACGACCATACGGGTGGAAATGCAACTAGTTTCGATAGAAGATTTAACCTAACGCAAATGTATACAAACAAGTCTTATTTAACGACTAACGGAATTTGCATAACCGATACGCCAAAGCCTTTTGGCGCGGATTACGAAACGAGTACGCTCGTTAGCCAAGGCGGTATGCAACTAACTTCTCAAGAAACTAAAAGCGTTTACACGGCGGAAATTAACTTTAAGTTAAATAACGACAATGCAAATATAATAGTGGGATATAAAGATATAAATAACTATTCCGAAATTGTTTTACAAGGCGCTAATTTATCGGTTAATCGCTATATAGACGGGGTAAAAAGCACTCTTGCAACAAATCAAAACCTACTTTTAAGCGAGAATCAAGCGGATAACTTCCACTTTGTAAAGATTGTAAACGGATATAGTAAATCAACGGTTTATTACGATAACAACTTGGTTGCCGATATTGATTCACCGCTTTCTACGGGTGGTAAAATAGGCGTTAAAGACACTCAAAACGGATACGTTAGTTTCTCTAACGACGCTTATGGTACTAGCGATTTCGAAAGCATTAAAAACTTAGGATCTACTTTCCCTGCGTATTCTTATTTAAAAGGCGAAAATAGGGGTTATAGCATAAAAGATGCAACTATAAAAGCCGACGGTGTAAGGCAAGGCGAAAAAGAGAGTACCGTAAATTTAGATAACGCGGTTGCAACAAAACTAAACCAAGGCGATTGGGTAAAATATGCAATAAACGCAAACAAGGTTGGCGAATATGGTTTTAACGTAGAAGTTACGCAAGCAAGTAAAAACGCCGAGTTGCAACTAATAGTAGACGAAACTTATATTTATTACGCTCAAATAAAAAACGGTAACTTTGGTAAAGAAAGTTATATTTATATAAATGCAGGCAACTTTACTATTTCTAGCAAGGGCGTACACTCTTTAAAAGTAAAAGTGGTTTCCGGTAGTGTGGATATGAGAAATATCTTTATCCAAGCAGATGCCGAAAAGGTAACCTTGCAAGAAGATTTAAATTCTACCTTTACAAATGGTAAAAAAGTGCTTGGCGACGTAACCTTTAATAACGGACTTGTAACCAATGCCGAACAAGTTAAAACCGTTTATTACATTGGTAATAAAGGCGTTGCAAGCTTTAATTTTAGTATGGATATAACTTTAATTAGCGGAAATGCAGGTATGTTGTTTAGGGCTAAAAACTTTAGTTATTCCGGTAATTTAGCCACCATACAAGACGCTATGCAAGGCTATTTGTTAGATATTGGTAGTAACTGTGTAAGAATATATAAATTTACTACAATTTACAATAGAGAAGAACTAACAAACTACTACGGCGATTTTTCGGGCACTAATAATTTTAGGATTATGATAAGGCAAAATTATATAAGAGTGTATTTAAACGGAACGCAAATTATTGCTTACGTGGATACCGCTACTTATATGGATGGCTATTGCGGAATTTATACCGAAAATGCTAGCGCGAAATATCAAAACTTAGTATACGCGCCGTTATAAATGGTTGTAATTTAAAACTTAAAAACCCCTTTGCAAGCGCAAAGGGGCTTTTTTATAGTTGGTTAATAAATACCTTTTCTACTAATAAAGATATTAGTTGAGAGCAAGTTGGTTTTTCTTTTGGTGTTAAAATAGTGCAGGCAAACACGTTGTTAATTTCAAATAACTTTTTACTATTATAAGAAACTTTTATTGCGTGCCTAATACTTCTTTCTATGCAAGACGGTTTATCCCCGTGCAAAAGTGCAATGGTAGGGTAAAGTTGCTTGGTTACGTTGTTTATAAGGTTGGTGTCGTTTAAGGTTAAATTTATTGCCGTGCATAAATATTTATAACCTTTTAGGTTTGGCGTAAAGCCAAGTTTAATTAAAATGTTTTTAATTTCTTTGGTTGTTCTATCTGTGGTAAAGTTATTCATAATTCTCTCTCAAAATTAATTATGTACATATTATACAACATAATTATATAAAATACAAGTAAATAATTAAAAAAAAATTGTAAAATATGTACAAAAAGTTTAAATTCGACAAAAATAGACAAAATTTTACAAAAAACTTACCGCAAATAAAATAAAAAAAGTACGTCTTAACCGTAGGGTATAGTGTTGACGTACTATTTTTGCTATAAAACTAATCGCTTAAACCTAAAATATAATTTGCATCTAAATCTAACTCTTTACAAAGTTTAGCAAAGGTGTCTAACTTAGGGAGTTTGTCGGTAGTGCAATATTGTGTAATCATTTCTGGCGAAACTCCTACTTTTAGGGCTATTTCTTTAATTTTATAACCGCTTTCTTTTATTTCTTTAGTTAGTCTTTGTTTAATTACGTTGTAGTTTTCCATAATATTCTCCTTTAATTATAAAATTATTATAACCATTGGTTAGCAATTTTATTAATAAACTAACTATTAGTTATTTTTTGCTTGACAACTAACCAATAGTTAGTTTATAATTAAAGAAAAATTTTGGAGGTCAAAATGAAAAGTTTTAAAAAAGTGTTTACTTTGGCTCTTGCAATATTATTTTCACTAATAATATTTGTAGGTTGCTCTAACAACGGAAATACTAATAGCAGTTCTTTAAACGTGCCAACTTTGTCTCAACCAAGTGTTAGTAATCCTAACTCTACTAGTTCTTCTGATAGCGGAAATCAAGAAGGAACGGTATTATTTGAAAGGAATTTAGTAGTGTCTGCACCCGCAAACGATATTATTATTGCTTACGCTTTCGAAGATGAAGATTATAATTATTATATGATTGATTTGGGATACGTAAAAAATGCATTAGTATCTAGTGGTAACGTTTTTGAATACAATTCTAATTACGTGGGGCAAACAATTTCGCTTGATTCTACAATAACTTCTGAAGAATCTATTTCTAAAGGACTTACAGAAACGGTTTCTAAAACGGTTTCTAAAACGGAAATGAATTCGGTTGAAGTTGGTGTGGGAATAAAGAAGAATGCTAAGATAGGGGAAGTTTCTGCTCATCTAAATTATACTCGTACTTGGGGTACTGTAACGGATAATCAAAATTCGGTAGCAAGTAGCACGGAAACCACAGAGTCTTTTGGTAATAGTTTAGGCAATAGTTATTCTTATTCTTTTAAAGCGGGGGATAAAGCAGGATACTATAGATATGCTATTTATGGTGTGGCAGACATTTATTTGGTTTTAACAACGACAAAGGATAATCAAACAATAATTTCGGCAGAAAATTTTGCTAGTGTAAGAAACAATTTGAGTTCCCCACTTTTTGTTAAGTTCGAATACTCAGAAAGTTTAGAAGGATTTATGGGGGAAGACTCTTATACAAAATTAGGATTACCTTCTAATTTCGATTTATCTATGTTGCCACTTCCTTCTGTTGCTATTTCGACAATGTCGATACCGGTAAATAGACATATGTGTGCGGCAGACAATAAGTACGATCCTAATACTAACGGTGTAGAAAAAGACGGTGCAAAACACGATGGTTACGAATTGGGTGATATGCTTGTTTATGGATGTATTAAAAATGGCGATACGTTTATCGTTAGCAACGTTAATGATTTTTTAATTGAATATAAAATCACTCAAGATTTAACTAGGTTACCTAACCCAACTAATAACGAGTTTTATATCGTTGACGACTCGGAAACTAGCGTTGCAAATACTGATATACAAAATCAAAGAGTAGGAAAGGGTGCTTATCAATTAACGGTTATTAATAAAAATGGTAGCACGGCAAAAACCGAAATTGCAACCAACTTTATGGACGGAAAAACCGTTGGCTCGGTTGTTCAAATGCTTAACGCAAACGGGCTAGACGTAGACCAAATAAGAACTATTAAAATTACTATCGTATACGAATTAAACTTTTATGCAAGTATTTTCGACCAACATCATCAAAATTGGCGTTGCGAATACGTTATAAATTTTTAGAGTTTTTAAAAATAAAATAATGGAAAAGGTGATTGTAAAAAAACAATCACCTTTTTTAATACGACAAAAAGGGGGAAAGTTGTTGTTTTATTTTTTAAAATTATTGATATAATTTTAATTAGGAGTGTTTGGCTTTATGAAAGATAAGTTTTTAACTTTTTTAAATAAATTAAAAAATCCTAAACCGTGGGTTCTTGTCGTTTGGTATTTAATAACTTTATTGGCGGTGGCGGGTACAATAGTTTTGCTTGTTATAAATAGCCAAAAACTCGTTTTGCAAATTTTATCTTATTGTTTATACGGCGTTTCTGCAATAACTTTTGGCTATACCGTATACACAATAGTTTTATTTTTTCCTAAAATTAAAAATGCAATAGTCGGCTTTTTAGAAAATCGTGCCTTTACAAATAAACTACTTAAAAATTATGGTTTTAGAACTATAATATTTTCTATAGGCTCTTTTATAATAACCGTTGCTTTTAGCATTTTTAATACTTTTTTGGGCATTTATTTGCCATCCGTTTGGTATGGTGCTCTTGCAGGGTATTATTTAATATTATCATTAATAAAGGGTGGAATACTATTTTTCCATAAAAACAAACGTGCTTTAATAAGGCAAAATTTAGAGAGCAATTATTTTGTAGATAGTATAAAAACTTATCGTAACTGCGGGATATTACTAATAGTTATAAACGTTGCATTATCGGCGTTTATTGCACAAATGATATTCGACCAAAAGTTTTTTTCTTATCCTAGTTGGACTATATTTGCCGTTGCCGCCTACGCTTTTTATAAAATAACAATGGCTATAATAAATTTGGTAAAAGCCAAAAAGTATAAAGATTATAGCGTGCAAGCCATAAGAAACATAAATTTAACAAGTGCAATGGTATCTATTTTGGCGTTGCAAACTGCGTTATTACACGCGTTTGGTGGCGAAAATATTTCCGTATCGCTTTATAACACGCTAACGGGTAGCCTAGTTAGTTTAGGCACTTTAGCCTTGGGCGTATATATGGTTGTAAACTCTTGTATAAAACTAAAAAAATTAAACCAATCCGTATAAAACAAAAAATGCTTACCAAGTTGGTAAGCATTTTTTAATCTTCTAACCCAAGTAAATAATCGGTAGAAACGTTAAAAAATTTTGCAATAATAACAAGCATATCGTAACTAGGTTCGCTTGTGTCTTGCTCGTAGCGTATATACGATTGTTGCTTTATATTTAACATTTCTGCCATTTTTTGTTGAGATAAATTTTTTTCTTTTCTTAATTCTTTTAGTCTAATTGCAAAAACTCTCATAAAAATCACCTTTACACTTGACAATATACAGCAAAATGCTGTAAAATATGCCTATAACAGCAAATTGCTGTTATTAAATGTTAAAAGGTGAAAAAATGGATAATAATTTATATCAAAAAAGGTTAGAAGAACTTGCAAAAGAAAAGATTTCTAAAATGACCGAAGAAGAAAAAAATCAACGAATTAATAGGTATAAAAGACCATATTTAATAGTTTGTTTAATTATAATAGGGTGCTGTTTGTCGCTAGCTTTTATGTTTGCTTTTTATTCTATGATTCCTGACACAGAAAATACTAACGATAACACTTATGTAAAAACT
>JAGAUH010000096.1 GCA_017620875.1 Clostridia bacterium | reverse complement strand
TATTGCAAATATATATTTTGTATGATAAAATATATAATATAAATTTTTTAGAGGTTTTTATGGATAAATCTATAGCGATAATAATACCCAATTATAACAAATCTAAATATTTAAAAGAGTGTTTAGATTCCGCAGTAAATCAAACGTACCAAAATAAAGAAATAATATTTGTTGACGATTGTTCTACCGACAACTCTTTGGAAATTGCTTACGAATACGAAAAAAATTATAATTTCTTTAAAGTTATAGCATTAAAACAAAATGCCGGCGTATCTAACGCAAGAAATATTGGTGTAGAAAACTGCAATTCTGATTATATTGTATTTTTAGATTCTGACGACGTTTACGTAAATAAAGACAAACTGTTAAACGAAATGCAAATTGTAGACACTTATAAAATTGCGTTTTCTCAACACGTTACTCTTGCAGAAAATGGCACTCAACTACCCCATATACCAGTTGAAAAAAATCTTTATGCTTCTAAATACGCTATAGTAGATTTATTGTTGATAACTAGAAAAAATCACGAACAACTAAGGGGCTATGTAATCTCTAAAAATTTATTTAACGAAATTAATGGATACGACACATCTTTAAACATATACGAAGATTTAGACTTGCAAAGTAGGCTCGCTTTAAAGGCAAGGTTTGTTTACACTTATGATATTGGCGAAGGTTACAGAAGAAACACTGGTGGATTATCTTTTGTAAAACAACAACAAGCCACAACAACCATTAAAGCAATAAGAAAAAAATATTTTAAAAAACTTAGTCTTTGGGGAAAAATTGTTTACCTATTTAAAAAAGTTACCTTTTTTGTAAAAACAAAGTTTAAAAATTTAATTATAAAATTAAAAAGAAAAATAAAACCAAATAAAACCAAATAAAACTTTTTACACCTCTAAAAAAGTAAAACTGATTTTTTAGAGGTGTAATTTTTAACCCTTGTTACACAATTACTTCGTTTATTTTATCTACCACAATTTTTGTTGCTTTTTCTGGTAAATAATCTATATAACTATTAAAAACTCGCTCGTCAAATTCGTCTTTAAAATCTTTATTTAAAAAATCTTTTAATCCGTCTAACGGTTCGTTTATATTTTGATAGTAACAATTTGGATAGTCTTTAAAAAATCTAATAGTTGCCGAATCTTTATTATCCCCAAATATTATTATTGGCTTTGTAAAAGAAACGTACAAATACACTTTAGAAGGAAGATAATTTTCGTATGGAGCAGAATTGTCAAACACTACCAAATACCTGCTACTTGCCACTGAATTATATAAATCTTCTCCAGATAAAGGCTTGTGTATACTAAACGCATCACTAACCAAATCCCTTTGATGAGTAAACACTTCTAACTTTAAGTTTAGACTTTTAAAAATATGTTCAATCTTATCAGCATTTCTAAAACTTTGCACTTGACCAAAATATGCAAAGCCATATTTTTCTTGCACGCTATTATAAGCTTGCAACACCTTTTCTTTGCTTATTAATGCTGGAAAATTATATTTAATAAAATTGTTTTCGCCATAAATTTTTAAATAATCTTCATAAAAAAAGTGTGGAACAAAATATCCTTTAGAATTGTCTATAATATGCCTTTCTAAAGCAAAACAATATCTTCTATCTACTATAGGGTCGGTGATATACGTATCGTAAAGCATATACAAATATGGGATTTTTAAACTAGAACAATTATTCCAATTGTACGGCGAAGTAAAAGAAAAAATTAAATCTATCTTTTCTCTCTTTACTATTTTTTTAAGTATTTTTTCCCTTTCCTTAACCTGTAAGACACTCTTTTTTATAAAAATCCCTTTTATAAAATACCCTATTTTTTTAAATAAATACTTAACCTTTTCTTTAATAGAAATGTTTTTACTTTTTAAAATTGCTTTTGCCGTGCAAACACTTCTACCATAACAAACAATTTCTCCAATAGTACTTTTTTCTATAAAGTCACTATAAAACGACGTAGCCTTTAAAACAACCATTTTATAATTTGACGTTCCAACGTTTTCTATTAAAGAGTTTAATGCTTCCGCCACAGAATTTTTTTCGTTAGGGAAATAATCCGCTATAAACAATATTTTTTTCATTAAAAATCTCCTAAACTTGTAATAAATATTAGCATATAATTTATAAAAAGTCAATATAGCAAACACAACTCGTTTACTCGCGTTTTAAATTTTACCAAAAAGCCACCTATATATCAAAAAACCGCCTTTTTAGGCGGTTTTAATTAATTTATTTTGTTTGACTTGTTTGTTTATTAACTTAGTTTTTCTATCTTAAAAAATCACTTATTTATAGCAAAATGCAAAATATTCCACCGCGACCTTCGTTTACGATACGGGTTATGGTTTTGGTCATTTTTTGTTGAATATTTTCTGGCATAGTTCCCATTTTTTCTGCCATTTCGCAAGAAATTAGTTCGGATAGACTTTTGCCAAAAATACTTACGTTTGCCATATTGTCTTTTTGCTTTTCTTGGTTTAAAAACTCTATAAATTCTTCACATTGTTTTTTAGAGCCTACAAGTGGCGTTACAAAACTAGATAACGCAATTTTTTGCATATGATAACTATAACTTTTAGCACCGATTTTAACGCAAAATTCTCTACCCCTTTTTACTATTTCCGGCTCGCCGATTTCTATTTCCGCAAGGTTAGGATTTATTATTCCGTAACCACCGCTTTCCACTTGTGGTAAAGCGTCTTTAAACTTATCGTAATAAGTTTTTGCCTCTAGCAAACCCTCTATATAACTCATAAGCGAAAATTCGTCTATAATTTCTTGCCCACATTCTTGGCTAAGCACTTGATAAAAAAGTTCCGGTTTACTACAAAGGTTTATTTTTGCGTAACCACTACCCAAATTACACTCTTGACTATCAAAATATACTTTATCTTGCATAGTAAAAGCCTTTTCTATTAAAGAAATATCTTTCATTTTAAAAGCGTCTTTAGTTGCAGCTTTTAACTTTTCGGCAATTTCTAAAATAATACCGCTAGTTTTAGGTAACGCCTGTATCCACTTAGGGATATTTACAGAGCAAATTTTTAGCGGAAACTCTAATAAAACTCTCTCTAAAATATAAGTAAAGTCATCTTCTTCGGCATCTATTACAGAAGTTAAAATAACCGACACGCCGTATCTTTTTTCTAGGCTATCTCTTAGTTTTATCGCTTCTTTGCCCTTAGGATTTTTAGAGTTTAAAACAATAATAAAAGGCTTATTTATACTCTTTAACTCTAAAATCACCCTTTCTTCGGCGTCTAAATAGTTTTCTCTATCAATACCGCAAACACTGCCGTCGCTAGTAACAACTATGCCAATTGTAGAGTGCTCTTTTATAACTTTTTTAGTGCCTAGTTCGGCAGCGTCTTCAAAACTCATAGGCTCGTTTGACCAAGGCGTTTTTACCATACGCGGTTCTTCGCCTTCTTTAACGCCAATTGCCCCGTCTACCAAGTAGCCAACGCAATCTATTAGCCTAACGTTTGCGCTAGCACCACTAGATAACGTAATATTAACACCTTCGCTCGGCACGAATTTTGGCTCTGTCGTCATAACGGTTTTACCTTCCGCCGATTGTGGTAGTTCGTCCTGAGCAATTTTCTTTTTGTTTTTTCCACTTATTTTAGGGAGAACCATTTTATCCATAAACCTAGATATAAACGTGGATTTCCCCGTTCTGACAGGACCTACTACACCTATGTAAATATCCCCGCCCGTTCGGCCGGCTATATCCTTATAAATATCGTAACGTTCCATAAAAAAATTTAAACCTCCCACTTTTTACTAATTTTAGTTTATGCGGAAGGTTTTTTATTTATGTTATTTTTGTTTTTGTTTTTTTACCTTAGATTTAAATTTTAAATTTTTAATCATTTGTAGCCAATTTGTTGGGTGTTCTTCGCCAACGAGCAAGCGTTGTATGTTTTTGCGGTGCGCCCACCAAGTAATAAATATTATTGCTAAAATGCAGACTACGGTAAATAAGTATATTAGTTTTAAAGATAAACTCTCATTAAAATATATTATGTTTTTTCTGTAAAAGAACCAACAACTAACCATAGCAGAAGGCGTGGTTGCTATAAAAGAGCCCATAGAGCCCATACTAGTAATTAAAATAAACACGATTGCACAAATACCAAATCCTAAAGTAAACAATGGTTGAGCCGCCAAAAATACTCCAATTGTAGTTGATATACCTTTTCCGCCCTTAAACTTAAGCCAAAACGGAAAAATATGTCCACAAACGGCGCAAAGTCCGGCGGTATAAAGCGCAGTTTCTTCTAAACACATATTGCCATAGGCAAAGTTTTTAAAAACAAACCTACAAATTAAGCACGGAACTAACCCTTTACAAATATCTAAAAACAAAATAAGCACGCCTATTTTTATACCGTAAGCCCTACTCATATTAAGCATACCCGGATTACCGCTACCAATAGAACGAATATCTCCGTTACCTTTGTTTTTAGCCTTACTTATAATTATTGCAAAGTTTATGCAACCTATTAAATAAGAAACTATTGCAATTATGCCAAAGGATAAAAAGAATTGCAATAAACTTAAATTTTTCATTCTTCCTCCTTTTCTCTAATAAACAACCTAATTGGCGTACCAGAAAAGTCATTGATTTTTCTTATAGTATTTTCTAAAAATCTCTTATAAGAAAAGTGCATAATTTCGCTATTGTTTACAAACACGATAAAGGTAGGTGGACAAACCCCGTCTTGAGTAGTGTAGTAAATTTTTAATCTTCTACCCTTTTTGCTAGGCGGTTCGGTGGTCCTAATAGCGTCCCCTAAAACGTCGTTTAATACCCCCGTAGAAATTCTGCGGTTAGCATTTTCGTAAACACCCCTTGCAATAGCAAGCACTTTTTCTACTCTCTGACCGGTTTTAGCCGATATATAGGCGGACTTATAATAATCCATAAACGCTAAATCCGTTTGCAACTTCTTTTCGAAATCGTTTATTGTGTTGGTATCTTTATCTACCAAATCCCACTTGTTCATAACGATAACGCTAGGTTTACCTTGCTCGTGCACGTAGCCACAAATTTTAACGTCTTGCTCGGTTAACCCTTCTTCTGCGTCTACTACGACTAACACTACGTCGGCTTTACGGATACTTGCTAACGCCCTTACTACCGAATAATATTCTACGTCTTCGTGTACGTTTTTCTTTTTTCTAATACCTGCGGTATCAATTAGTATATACTTTTCGCCGTTTACCGTAAAAGGCGTATCTATGCTATCTCTAGTAGTTCCTGCAATATTGCTAACGATAGTCCTATCGTAGCCAAGCATTTTGTTTACTAAACTACTTTTACCTGCGTTTGGCTTACCAACGACTGCAATGCTAAGAACGCCTTCTTCTTTAATATCTTCTACCTTATCAAAGTTAGCGCAAATAGCATCTAACACGTCGCCCAAGCCTTTACCTTGCTCGCAAGAAATACCATATGGCTCGCCAATGCCAAGTTCGTAAAATTCGGCAAGTAAAATAGGATCGTAATTATCCATTTTATTAACCGCAAGAACTATTGGCTTATTGCTCTTTCTTAACTTTTCGGCAACGTCTCTATCCGATTGGGTTAAACCACCTTTGCAATCGGTAAAGAAAACTATAACGTCGGCGGTTTCTATTGCAATTTCGGCTTGGGTTTTAATGTGTCGCCACATTTCGTCCGTACTCTTTAATTCTATACCGCCCGTATCTATCATAGTAAAGTTATACCCACACCACTCTGCGTCGGCATAAATTCGGTCACGCGTAACACCGGGCATATCTTGTACGATTGCCTTTCTTTCTCCGCTAATCTTATTAAAAAAAGTACTTTTGCCAACGTTTGGCCTACCCACAAGGGCAACTAATGGTTTACTCATATTATTCTCCACAACTAGAAAGCGCGTAAACGAAACTCTCACCCGAGCCGTCCGTTACGACCACTTTACCAAGTTCTTTTTGCATTTTAAAAAGGGTAACCCCGTCTAAAAAAACGTCTTCGTCGTTTTTTAGCATTGTGCAAGGAATTACTATATAATCGTATTTTATATTACTATTTTTTACCGCGGGTATAACGTCGCCACCACAAAGCAAGCCCGTACAGTTTACGCTAGAGCCAAAAAACTTGTTTTCTACTGCCAAAACTTGTGCTTGTAGTCCCTTAACAGAGCCTTGAACTATTTTTACAAGCCCGCTTGTAAACTCTGCCGAACCCGTGCCAGATATTACTAACACCTTGCTAAAATTGGTGGTTTTACGCAAACTATCTAACACTTCTTGCTTAAATTTAGCCGTTAAGCCAACGCCGTTTTCTATTTGTGGAAAATCTTTATAATATTCGTAATCTTCCACTTCTTGTTCGGCAATAAAATAAAACTCGTCGGATAGCACGGCAAAGTTATCTTTATTTTTATTAAACTCTCTTATTTTATTTATTAAGTCTTTTGCATACGGCTTATCTATCGGCTCTATTTTAGTTAGGTTATCCCTAAACTTAGTCATACCGCAAGGCACTATTGCAACGTTATCTACCCAAGGATAAAACTTGTATAATTCGTTTAAAGAATAAAATAGACTATCGCCGTCGTTAAAACCCCTACAAAGCACTATTTGAGCGTTTATGCTTATGCCCGCGCTAGTTAGTTTTTGTAGTTGCTCCCGTAACTTTCCTGCGTTTTTATTGTTTAAAAGTTTTTGCCTTAGGTCCATATCCATAGACTGCACGCTAATATATAACGGGCTTAAATTTAACCTTATAATACGCTCTAAATCTTCGTCCGTTACGTTAGTTAAGGTTATAAAGTTGCCGTATAAAAAACTTTGGCGATAATCGTCGTCTTTTACGTACAGGCTTTTTCTTAGTCCCCTAGGCATTTGCGCAACGAAATAAAAAATGCAGTTGTTACGGCATATTTTAAGGTTTAAATTGTCGTCTTTAAAACTTAGTCCTAAAGTTTCGTCGTAGTCTTTTTCGATAAAATATTCTTGCTCTACACCCTTAGATTTTACTTTTAGGGTAAAACTTTCTTGCCCTTCTAAAAAGTAATAATCTAAAATATCCACAATTTTTTGTCCGTTGTACTCTAAAAGAATATCCCCCACCTTAATATTTAATTCTTCTGCAACGGAATTTTTATCTACAAAACTAACTTCTAACATTTTAAACCTTTTATATTAGTAAATTATACTATTTTTTTTACTTTTTAGCAAATAAAAAACCAACGAAATAAAATCGTTGGTTTACTAGTTAAAATATAGGCACGATAATACTAAATACGCATATAACTACCGCTACCACGTACATTATTACCCATACCTTAGATTTTTTTTGCGTAAATACAAACGCCCCAACGCATGCTAGCGCTATTAACGCTATGTTTTGTATTTGTCCTAACACGCTAATGGTTTTAGTCCAAAACTTACCGTTAAAATTTACGCCAAACTCCGGCAATATTTTTGTAAATATTAGTAGCGTAGCAACGGTTAATAAAAGTATAAAACATAACCACTCTATAAAAGATGCTTTTTCTTTTTTCATACAAACTCCTATTTTTCAGAAAAATATTGCGGACGGATAACTCCCGCCAAAATTTCTATTCTCTTTTTAAATTCGATATCGGTTAGGGTTTTATAACCGCCCTCACCTTTATCTACAAGTAACTCGTGCCCTGCAATAGCCCAAGCATTTTTTTCTAACTTAGAAAGTATTTCTTGGTTTTGGATGCAACTATCAAACTTCTTTCTTGGGAAGTCTATAATTTCTAAAGGAAGTGCTATAATTTCTTGTTCTTCGCATAGTTGCACGGTTTTTGCCACGTTTTCTTCGTCCATGATACGTGGGTCAAAAGCAAAAATATCGTAACCTTCTTTTTTAACCAAAGAAATAACTTCTTCTATAGGCATTGTGGTTTTAAAACGTAGTTCGTATAAAGATAATGCTTCTATTGAGTTTGCAAACTCTATAACGTCTTTATGGCTACCGCTAAATTTTTGCTCTATAGTAAAGTTTATTTTTAAAATCCTTGCCAAATCGTATTCGTAAAAAGGATTTGTAATATCAAGTAATAACTCGTTATCTTCTTGAGAAAGATTTTCTATTAAGCCAAGCAACTTATCTACTAACTTTTCGCCTTTACCATATACGCTAATTAGTTTTTTGCTAAGCGCAAGCCAAACGTGTTTTTCGGTAATAGTACCGCCCCTTATGTACTTACTTAAAACGTAAACGTCTTTTACGAAACTAAGTTTTGTGCCAAGGGTTTTTAATTTTTTATTTATTTTATCAACGAGTGCAACCACCCTTGCGTGGTGAGCCTCTCTATACGGTTTTAAAAATTTACCGGCAGATTTAACGTACTTGTCGGCAATACCCATAAAACCACAGTTACTACCTAAAGTGTCGGCAATATGTGCCTTAACTTGTACGTCCGTGCCTAAAACGGAATGTATCTCAAATAATCTACAACCCTTTTCGAACTCTTTATATCCTTCTAAACTTTCCATATCGAAAATACCGATAAGACCTAGGTTAGATTTGTAGGCAAGGTATGCCATCATACTAGGGGAATGGTTAGAAAACGAATAAATACTCCTAACAAACGGATTTACCATTTTAGTAGGGGTAATTTCGCCAATTTCCTTTCTTAACTTTTTTAAAAGGCTAGCCCTTTTATATCTAGTGTGAGAATTTAAAGAACTAATTAGTTTTTCTATTTGCATACTACTCTCCGTTAGATAATATATCTAAAAAAATATACTACTTATATTTTAATATAAGTATCCATATTTTGTCAAGAGATATTTATTTTTATTTTGGCTTGTTTTTTAGCGTATTTTATCCTAGTTTTTTGCTATTTTAGAAGATAAAATGCGGAATTTTAAAATTTTTTAAGTTTTTATAAAATAAAAAAATAAAAGGTATTGCAATTTTTTAAAATTATGATATAATAGTTTTACACAAGTTTAGGAGGTTATTATGAACAAGAACGAATTTATTAGAGCCTATGCGGATAAATTAGGCGTAACCATTAAAGAAGCGGAAACAAGTTTTAACGCTTTTTTAGAAACCATTACAGATAATCTTTTAAAAGGAGAATATATTCACATCTCAGGATTTGCGACCTTTGATTTAAGAGATAAAAGACAAAGAGATGGCATCAACCCACTAACAGGCGAAAAAGTTATAATTGAGGCTTGCAAATCACCTGTTGCTCACTTTAGTAAAAGTTACAAAAAGATTTTTAACCAGTAATTATTTTTACTTTTAATTTAAAATCCCACTACTTGGCGGTAGTGGGATTTTTAATATTCTAATACGGAATTATAAAAAAATATTTAATATCGTTGCTTTTAATTGTTTAAAGACTACTCAAAATTTTTGCATAACTAGATTAGTATCTAATTTTATCGTTGTATTTTATTTCTCTGTATTTAGCCGTTTAATAAACTTATAGACTAGTTTTTAGTTGAATTTTTATAGATTTTTTAAAGCAACGCTAAAATTTCTTCTGCATTGGTATC
>JAGAUH010000095.1 GCA_017620875.1 Clostridia bacterium | reverse complement strand
GTCAACGATATTATTGTTTATCAATATCAAAACTCAAAGTTAAGCGGACGATTCTATTATGCTTTGTTTGGTACTTATTCTGCTTATGTAATAAAAAATGCTAGATACTGTTTTGACAGTACTAAAGTCCCAACGTTGTTTACGGCATCGCTTGAGGCATATCACTCTAAAGACGTTAGTGCAACAAACTTTTATTATCAAACCGATATACAAGTACACGCTACGGAATCTGATAATACTGGAAAAGCTTGTAAAGTGGGTATATTGGTAAAATTAAACGATGATAATTTATTATGGTTTTATTGGGATCTTTTAGGTGCTAGCGAGCCGAGTGAAAAAAATAGAAAAGTTAGCATGGTTTATAAGATAAACGGAAGTTACAACTGGAGATCTTCTAAAGATACCGTTACCCAAGCGGGGGACCCTTGGGTTGGTGGCGAAAGGTACGTTTATATCCCTAATGGCAATATGGGTTATAGCAATGCCGTTATTGGTGGCGGAGTAAATACTTTTAGCGTTTTAAAACAAGGAAGCACCGGTACCTTTATGCTAAACGGAATACCGTGTTTACAATCTACTCATGCAAATTTTGCAGGGGCTTGTACCGTAGGCGTGTTATCTCAATATCAAAGTTATACCGCGTTTAACGGAGTTTATATTACGGATACAACCGAATTAGACAATATCGCTATAGAAAAAGGCATTGTAAACGAAGGAATTACCATTGACGGAACTATTTCGGATGCCGAGTGGACAGCAGGTGGACTAAACGCAACGCAAGAAACCGCTAGCAACGGCGAGTATTTTAAAACTAAAGCCTTTTTAGGTAGGTCTTTTATATACGTTATAGGTGAGTTTGCAACTACAAACTACCGCGACAATGCAATAGTTGGAGATGGCACGGAAGAAGATGCCGAGATAACCAACTCTTATAAAACTTGGTCTAATACCAACGTGGAAATAAGGTGTTATCACAACTCTGGTGACACGTCTTATTATCGTAGAGCATACGTAAACTCAATATTAAACTCTGCAAGCGTATCTAATTTTAGTTTTAACGTGACACAGGAAAATGGTTTAAACGTTGTAACTTACGAAATAATGATACCTTATTGTACCTTTGGATATCCTAACTCTACAAACTCTACTTATCTTACGTTGGCGGTAAAACCGGGAGTAATTGCATCTAACGACAGTACTTTATACTCTAACCCAGAGTTGGGTGCTTGGTGGTCTGATAGTATTAAGCACGAGATAACGGGTTGCGGTATTAGTTAATTTAAATTTTTTGTAATCCAAAAATTTGGATGCTAAATATAAAAAATATTTATGGAGGTTTTTATGAAAAAAATCACAGGTTTACTTTTAATTTTGTGCTTGATGTTTTCTTTGGCGATTGCTGCTTGTAATACTACAACGCCAAGAAATAGTCAACAAGTTCCACAAAGTTCTTCTAGTTAAGAAGTAACCAATAGTAGTTCTAGCGTAGAGCCTAGTTCTTCTAGCAGTTCTAGTGTAGAAGAATCTTCTAGTTCTGCCCCAAGTTCTACGTCTAGTTCTGAGCCAAGTTCTCAGCCAAGCAGTTCTTCTAGTTCTCAAGTGGCAACTTATACTATTACCATAGAAGATAAAACGGGCGGAACAATTTTAACTTCTCAAACAAGTGCGCCTGCAGGAACGACTATTACGATTTTCGTTAGCACTAACAAGGGATACAACCTAGTAAAATACTTAGTAGACGGAGTAGAGCAAACGGAAAATACTTTCGTTATGCCAGAAAAGACGTAACGGTTAGCGCAGTGTTCCAAGTACAAAGTTTTATAATTATTTACGATTATAATTACTCTGGCGCACCATACGACCAAGTAGAGTTAAACTATGGTGATAAATTAGGACAATTACCTATTATTACAAGAACGGGTTATGACTTTAAAGGTTGGTTTACAGAAAAAACCGGTGGAGATCAAGTTAATTCTGAAACGGTTGTAGAAAAAGGAATAGTTTACTACGCTCATTGGGAAATTAAACAAATAACCATTACCTTTGATGCAAACGGCGGTACTGTTTCTGAACCGTCTTATACAAGAGAATATAATACCGAAATAGGTCCTTTACCAACGGTAGTAAACGGCAACTTTATTTTTGCAGGTTGGTTTACGGCTAAAACCGGTGGAGTAGAAGTTACCGAAAAAACTCTTGTTCCTGATACCGACGTAATTTATTACGCTCGTTGGGAAGAAACGGGACTAAACGTTTTAAAAACTGCTAAATTCCGTGGACCAAACGCAAGTAACGTTGCAATAAACGGTAGCGGATTTACTCATACAAAAACTACCGACGAAAACAATTCGGTTTATTTAGTAAACGACGCAGATGGCAATTTAGTGTCTTCTACAAGTTTGCGTTTCGAAACCGAAATTATGATTACTAATAATAATATTGGTGATGCTTTCCCAAAAATTGGTATAGCAATTTCTTCTAACGCGGCACCTTATAACCTTTTAGAAGGTAGATTTATAGGTTATTATTTCTACCTAGACTTATCCGGTACGCTAGGACAAAACGGATATAGCACTTATGCAACTGCAAACAAGCCTGGCACTAACGACGGATGGTTAAATTGGGGCGATAGCGGAGCAGACGACCATAGGGTAAACGCTATACCTGGTAACTACGCTGGGGAATACGTTAAGTTTGCTATCTTAAAAGAAGACGGAGTAATTAAATTCTCATTAAACGGAACTTTAGTTCAAACCGTTAATACTACCGATTTAGCAGGTAACGCATACGTTAGTATTTTAGGTATTGGTTGTGAGTATCAAGTTAAAAACTCCGTTTGTAGCCAAATCGTAAACGACCAAGACGATCCTATGAGAGTTTTAATTTTAGGTAACAGTTTAGTATTCTTTAACAACTTACCTACCGTGTTCGAAAACGTTGCAAGAAGCGCTGGTAAAAATATTTCCGTATCAAGCGTTACAAGGGGTTCGGCAACCATTTCCGACTATGCGACAAATCAAACCGTACACGGAGCAAAGGCTTACGACTTGTTGTTATCTCAAAAATTTGATTACGTAATTGTTGAACCATCTCGTAGAATCGTGCCTAAAGAGTACGACGTAACTACCTTTAACGCAGAACTTGCCGCTGCCAAAGTTATGAAACAAATGGCAACCGACGCGGGCGCGCAATTGTTGTTATACGCCGTTTGGGGCGACCAAGACGATATTATAACCGCTTACGACGCTACTAACCCAATTGCAATGGTTAAAGGCGATAGCATAACCTATCCAAGAAAAGAACACGTTAAATTTTTACAAGTAGATGTTTCGGAATATTTTGCTAACGAATTAGGACTTGATAAGAGTGCAATTATAAAAGCAGGTTACGCGTTTGAAAACCACTACGATAGTTATCCGTCAGAAAACCTATACAATGCCGACCAAAGACACCCTAACTTAAGCGGTACTTATTTGGTTGCTTGTACCGTATTTGCAACTATTTATAACGAAACTCCTGTAGGGGTTACTTATTCGGCAGGATTAACCAATATATCTAAATATCAACAAACCGCTAAAGAAACCGTTTTAGATGGTAAAATCCCCGTATTAGAAACTAACCCTGCAGACTTAAACGTTTTAGTTGTTGGTTCGGGATTATTAAACGATTATAACCTATTTGGTTTCTTCCCAGAACTAGTAGAACAAGCCGATAATAAAACCGTTTACGTTGGCGGAGTTTTAAATGCTTCTTTCGTATTTAACGCTTTAGTAGAAGATGCAAACGACTACGGTTTAAGAGAAGCGTTAGCATCTAAAGAGTGGGATTATATAGTTCTTCAAATTTCTCGTAGAACAACCCCAAATGGTAACGGAATAGAAGCAAGCGAACTTGCTGCATTAAAAGCAGTATATCCAATTTTACATGCAGAAACGCCTAATATTTATTTAATGGCTTTAAACGGTAGCGCAAACCCAACCAAATTTACAACGGAAGGTGGCGCAGTAGGATATACTAAAATGACTGATAGTGCAGGTGCAACCTTAAAGGAAACTTTAACAGAAGCACAATCTACCGATTATTATACGGGACTTGCTACTACTTGGTCAGAAGAAATTAACAAGACTAATAGTAATTATGGTTGTAAAGCATATTATTACGGCGCTTGTTATAAACAACATACTAGCGGAAAAAATAAAGCAACCGTAGGATATTTACAAGCATCAAGTTTATATATGTTGTTATTTGGTAAAACTTATGCTTCTAGCGTAACTTGTTTAAATAGCATTACTACTATCGACGAAGTTACGGGCGTTTCTACAACCGTTTCTATGACGGAAGATTTAGCAACGGAATTAAAAGGCATTGCAGAAAGCGTAATACTTTCTTCTTCTACGCCTACTCCAGACCCAGAGCCAGATCCTACAACTAGCGATTATAACGTATTGGTAGTTGGTTCGGGCTTATTAAACGACTACAACGTTTCTACATTCTTCCCAGAACTAGTTAGCGTTGTAGATAATAAAACCGTATATTATGGAGAGTGTTTAGATACGTCTTTTACCTTTAACGCGCTTAAAGACGACGCTACCGACTACGGTTTAAGAGAAATGCTATTAGAAAAAGAGTGGGATTATATTATACTTCAAATTACTCGTAGGGTAACGAGTTCTGCTACGGACGTAATAGAAAGCGAACTTGCTGCGTTAAAAGAAATTTATCCTATTTTACACGCAGAAACACCTAATATTTATTTAATGGCTTACGCTGCAGAAAAAACTCAAACCATCTATACTACAACGGGTGGAGAAGTATCATATTCCGTTAAATACGATACCGACGGCACTACCGCTCTAAAAGAAACTGATTGGACGACTAAAGACGTTGGTTGTGAGTTTTATGCTACTTTAGCAGACACTTGGACTGCAGAAATAAACAAACTAAATTCTAGTTATAAGTGTACTTCTTATAAATATTCTTTAGTATACGCGCAAAGTGGCGGACCTAACAAAGCGACAGTTGGATATATGATTGGTTCTTCTATGTATATGATACTATTTGGTAAAACGTATACTGATACTACCGTACTAAATACCGTAGGCTCAACTACAATGACGTCGACGCAAGCGGAAACTTTAAGAGGTTATGCAGAAAATATTTGTTTAGCAACTGCTTAATTTAATTTAAATTATTTTAGCCTACTCGGTTCGGGTAGGCTAATTTTTTTTAAAAATAATTGCACAAATAGACTTTTTTTAACGTTTTTGTTGGGCTATTTTAATTTTTTTAGTGGTATAATTGTATTATCAAAATAACGGAGGAACAATTATGAACACAGAAAAATTTTATGCAGAGCAAATTGCAAACGAGTATGCACCAAAAGAAACTAGCAAAGTAAAAGCACTTAAAAGGTTAGATAACAAAGTAAAACTACCACCGCTAATTTTCGCTTATACCTTTGGTATTATTTTTAGTTTGGTTTTAGGCGTTGGCATGTGTCTAGCGATGGAAGTTATAGGACCTGCAACTACTTTATGGTTTGTTTTAGGTATAGTTATTGGTTGCGTTGGCATTTTAGGGGTTAGCGTAAACTATCCTATATACAAAAAAATGCTCGATAATAGAAAGGCAAAATATGCTCAAGATATAATCGACTTGGCAAAAGAAATAACAGAACAAGAATAAGGAGTTAAAATGAATAAATCCGAAAGTAAGTATTATAATACTGCTTTATGTATGGATAAAGCGTTACTACAACTACTAGAAAAAAAGGATTTTGAGTTTATTACTATAAAAGAAATATGTAAAACCGCAGGGGTAAATAGGTCTACTTTTTATCTTCATTACGAAAATCTTTACGACTTGCTAGAAGAAACTATAAATATGATTTCTAAAGAGTTTTACGGCAGTTTTAGCAAGACTAGTGTAAAAGAAGAATTGTATACCGCTACGGCAGACGATATGTTTTTTATCACTCCGGATTATCTTTACCCTTATCTAAATTTTATAAAAAACAATTTAAAGCTTTTTAAAACCATACACAATAAACCAATTCTTTTTAACGTAAATTCCGCTTATAAAAAAATGTGCAACGACCTATTTTTTCCTATACTTTCTAAATTTAAAGTACCGCAAGAAAAAAGACCTTACGTGCTAGCGTTTTACACAAAAGGCTTATACGCCGTAGTAGACGAGTGGATATCTAATAATTGCAAAGACGATATAGAAACCGTAGTAAAAATTATGTTAGAGTTTATAACTTATAAATCTTAACAAAATAAATAAAAACCGCCATATAGGGCGGTTTTTTTGTTATTTATAATTGACTAAAAGCATAGTTTATGGTAGGATATAATAAGTTTAGAGGGCATTATGAATTTTAATTTAGATAAGAGTAGTTTTGACAAAAAGTTATTTTATTATAACGACCTAGTTCAACCCGGTGCAGACCCCGGCGCTATTTGGGTAGACGAAAAAGACGATAGTAAATACGGCGGATATTTTTATATCGTTACTACGGGTGGAGAGTTAAACGACGGAACTAAAACAACGGGCGCTTATTCTTGCTATAAAAGTAAAGATTTTTCCGAGTGGACAAAGTGTGGTGCGGTAAACGGATACGCCTTACAAATAAACCCAACCGATTGGCCTATGCAAGATTTTTGGGCTCCTGAGTATTTTCACGAAAAGGTTGTAGAAAACGGGGTTGTTAAAAATAGGTATTATCTATATTTTAACGCGTTATCTAAACAAGGCGACAAAAACACCGAATACGTGTCTATTAGCATACAAGAAAGTAGATTTAGTAGGTTTTATATCGGCATTGCCGTGTCAGATTGTCCTTATGGGCCTTTTACTTTGGTTGATACCAATAACTATTACGATTTTTATGGACAAGATAAAAAAGTAAACGCCAATGGAAATTTGGTTAATGGCTCAACGCCCACCTTTAACTTTTACAAATATAACCCGGAGATAAAAGAGTATTTTTTAAATAACGGATACAATGCAGACTTTTTTCCTTGTATAGACGTTTCGCCATTTTTAGACCCCGCTACTAACGACTTTTATTGCTATTTTAGTATGCACCCTAGCACGGTTAGTAAAAGCCTTGCTATTTGGGTTGTAAAAATGAAAGATTTTATTACCCCAGATTATTCTACAATGCACCTTATTGCAATGCCGGGGTATAGCGTAAACACCACGGATTTTAAACCTTTTGTAAACGACGAACTAATAAACTTTGGTGTAGATGAGAGATTTAAAGATAAAGTTAGTAGATTTTACTACGACGGTGGCGAGTGCGGGCAAGGTGTAAACGAAGGCGCTCACTTAATTGCTTATCAAGATAAAAATACTAACAAGTGGCTATATTATTTAACTTATTCGCCACTAGGTTTTCCTAGTAGGGCTTATTCTATTTTGCAAGCCGTATCCACTTCTCCAAACGGGCCGTTTAAAAAACTTAACCCACAAGAAGGGCAAGTTGTCGTTGGGATTTTAAATTGGGCAAATGGCGATACTAACACAGGCGAACGAACGTTGGTAGATTATGCTTGCAAAAAAGATTTATCTAGTAGTATAGATTATATTGCAGGTACGGGACACCATACTTTCGTAAAGCCTAACGGGGATATTTTTGCAGTTTATCACGCACATAAAAATCCCGTTGAAAACTACGACGAAAGGGGACAATGGTTAGGTAGAGTGGTTGGCGTAGATAGGGTAGAATTTAAGTATAGCCCAACGCTAAAATACAACTTTTTAATTGGTGAAAGTGGGGATAGCCCTTTGCCTATTTTATACGGGAACGGACCGAGTAGGTCTATTCAACCTTTACCTAGGGCGGTTAGCGGATATGCTAGCATAACTAAAGATGCTAAAATAGAGTGCAAAGGGGACAATAAAGATTTTTTAATTAGCGACAATTTCGTAGTGCATTCTTATTATAAAAATTTAGAATATACAACCCAAAGCGAAAATATAGTTTTAGAGTTTAACTCTTTAAAACAAGTCGTTGCAATTATGCTTTATAACTCTTGCGATATTAACTTTGCTCTAGAAAAAATTAAAAAAATAACGCTATATAATAACGGCGAAATAGTTAAAGAGATAATAGACGTTACGCAAGATAAAAACAACTTCTTTTTAGATAAAGGCGTGGTTAGATACGGCGGAGCAATAGCTTGCTCTTTTAGCGAAATTTTAGTAGATAAAATAGAAATAGAACTTTCTAGTAAAGATAAACTAATAAAAACTAATACCACAATAAAAACGGGCGGATTAGTAATTTTAGGAAAATAACGATATATAGGTGGCTTTATGAAGTATAAATTGGTAGTTTTTGATATGGACGGCACGATATTAAATACTTTAACGGATTTATTAAACGCGGTAAATTATGCGTTAGAAAAAAATAATTATCCGCTAAGGACTATTGCCGAACTTAAAAACTTTGTTGGAAACGGAATAGATAAAATGCTAGAACGAAGCGCGCCAAGCGGAGCGGATTTAAAAAAATTAAAGGTGGATTTTACAGAGTTTTATAGCGTGCATTGTGGGGACAATACCGCCCCTTACGACGGAATTGTAGACGCAATAAAAGAGATAAAAAATTGCGGATATAAAACTGCGGTTGTGTCTAACAAAGACGACTATGCGGTAAAGGTTTTGGTAGACGATTTTTTCAACGGGCTTTTTGATATTTCTATCGGTGCAAGAGAAGGGCTTAATAAAAAGCCTAGCGCAGATTTAGTTAATATTGCTTTTAAAGAGTTAAATACTTCTTGCGAGCAATCGGTTTACGTAGGGGATAGCGACGTAGACTTTTTAACTTCGCAAAACTCTAAAACCGATTTTATCGGCGTAGAGTGGGGATTTAGAGATAGAGAATTACTTGAAAGTTTAGGTGCAAAAATAGTAGTATCTCACCCAAGCGAAATTATTAAGTATTTATAATAATATGGAAATAATTTATAGAAAGGCTACTAAAAAAGACGTAAAAACAATAGAAAGTCTTTTTACGCAAATGCTTTTTACAATTTATAAAAATCCAGCAATTAAGCAATACGAAAAGGGGTATTTAGATAGGTTTTTTACTGCTTTAAAAGATTGTATTTTCGTTGCAGAATTAAATAACGTTGTAGTAGGGTATATATCTATAAACGTATTTAACGACAATTTAAGATACTTGTATATAGATGATTTTTGTGTGGATAAAGATTTTAGGAATAAGGGCATAGGTACAAAACTTTTAAGTATGGTAGAAAACTATGCAAAAGAAATAGGTATAGGGGATATTTGCCTGCACGTTGAAAAAACAAACGTTCTTGCTAAAAATTTATACGATAGAAATGGATATAGCGTTTTTAAAGTAGAAGGAACAAAAATATTAATGAATAAAATTATACTAAAAAAATAAAATTATTCGTTAAAAAAAGTAAAAATTATAAAGACTAACGAAAAACTTCGTTAGTCTTTTTTGTAAAAATTTTTTGAGATATTTATTTTATAATATTTTCGTCTTCGAAAATAATATTTACACCTAGTTTTTTTGCCTTTTCTAGTTGCTCTTTATTTCGAATAGTCCAAACGATAGTGTTTTTATAAGGCGAAACTAAAGTGTCTATATAGTGGCTAACAAATTGAGCCTTTGTACTAGCGTTTATTATATTCCACTTAATTTTGTTTAGTTTAGGGTGCTTATTAGAACCGCCTATTAGTTGCCCGCAAACTATATTTGGGGCAATTTTTCTCGTTCGCTTTACAAGTCTTGGGTCAAAAGATTTAAAAACGAATTCCCCTTTATAATCTTTAAAGGCTTCTACCGCTTTATCAACAAGTTCTAGCGGTTGGTGGTCTTTTAACTCTATATCAAGTGGAACTGTGCCGTTTATATGGCTTAAAAACTCTTGCAAAAAGCAAATTTTTTGTCCGTTTACAAGGGTAACTTGCCTAATTTCTTCGTCGGTTAAGTCTATAATATTTTCTTCTCTACCGGCAAGTCTTTTTAAATCGCCGTCGTGAAAGCATACGATAGAGCCGTTTTTAGTTAAACGTAAATCGGTTTCTATTGCGTAGCCTTTTTGCATAGAGTTTATAAATGCAGGTAAAGTGTTTTCTACGTATCCGTTTAAATCGGCTAGTCCCCTATGAGCAATAGGCGTGTTAAATAGCCAAAAATCTTTGTTTAAAATATCCATACTTCTATTATATCCTTAATGAGAAAAAATACAAGAGAAAAATCAAAAAACTTTAAAAATTATTTATACCACTTGCCAAAAAGCCCCTTAGTATGTATAATAATAGTATTAAAATATATAATGGTGTAAAATGGCTAAAAAAGACAATATCAGAAATTTTTGCATAATAGCGCATATCGACCACGGTAAAAGCACTTTGGCAGACCGTATTATAGAGCACACGGGACAAGTGGCTCAAAGGGATATGGAAGACCAATTACTTGATAGTATGGATATAGAAAAAGAAAGGGGTATTACCATAAAACTTACCCCCGTTCGTATGCTATACAAAGCGCAAGATGGCAAAGAATATATATTCAACCTAATAGACACCCCGGGACACGTTGACTTCACTTACGAAGTTTCGCGTTCGCTCCGTGCTTGCGAAGGTGCAGTTTTAATAGTCGATTCTTCTCAAGGGGTAGAAGCGCAAACTCTAGCAAACGTGTATTTAGCGTTAGATAACGACCTAGAAATTTTGCCCGTGCTAAACAAGATAGATTTGCCTAGCGCAAGACCTGACGAAGTTGCTAAAGAAGTAGAAGACGTTATTGGGTTAGACTGCTCAGAAGCGCCAAGAATTTCCGCAAAAAACAATATAAATATAGAGCAAGTTTTAGAGAGTATCGTAAAAAACGTACCCGCACCGGAAAACTTAGACGACAAGCCTTTAAAAGCGCTTATATTTGATAGTTATTACGATAATTTTAAGGGCGTTATATGTTTCGTTAGGGTAATGGAAGGTACCATAAAAGCAGGAACGACCATAAAAACTTTTATGTCGTCAAAAACTTTCGACGTTGTAGAAGTTGGTACTTTCGACCCACACTTGCAACCCAAAGCAGAACTTACTAGTGGGGAAGTTGGTTACGTTACCGCTAGTATTAAAAGCATACAAGATATTTCCGTTGGAGACACTATAACCGATTTAAACAACCCAACGCAAGTGGCGTTACCGGGGTATAAAAAGGTTGCTCCCGTTGTGTTTTCGGGCGTGTTCCCCGTAGACGGTAGCAAGTTTAACGACCTTAAAGAAGCGCTTTTAAAACTAAAACTAAACGACGCGGCTTTAACCTTTGACGCAGACAATTCTATTGCGCTTGGCTTTGGTTTTAGATGTGGATTTTTAGGGCTACTTCATATGGAAATAATCCAAGAGAGATTAGAGCGAGAGTTCGATTTAGAAATAGTTACCACCGCGCCTAGCGTTGCTTATAAAGTGTATAAAACGGACGGAAATATTATAGAAGTAGACAACCCTAGTAGACTACCTGATACCGCAACTATTGCCAAAATGGAAGAACCTATTATAAAGGCTAGCATATACACCCCGCCACAATACATTGGACCTATTATGGATTTGTGTCAAGAAAAAAGGGGCATGTATTTAGATATGGTATATTTAGATACTAACAGGGTAACGCTAACTTATAACCTACCTTTAAACGAAATAATTTTCGACTTTTTCGACGGGTTAAAATCTCGTACAAAAGGCTACGCAAGTTTCGATTACGAACTTATAGGCTACCATGAGAGCCAACTAGTAAAACTAGATATGATGCTCAACGGCGAAGTTTGCGACGCGTTATCTTTAATAGTTCATAAAGATAAAGCGTACGAAAGGGGTAGAGCAATTGCCGAAAAATTAAAGCAAGTTATACCTAGACAAATGTTCGAAATTCCTATCCAAGCAAGCATTGGCGGAAAGGTTATCGCAAGAGAAACCGTAAAGGCGCTACGTAAAGACGTACTTGCAAAATGTTACGGTGGCGACATTACGAGAAAGAAAAAACTATTAGAAAAACAAAAAGAAGGCAAAAAGAAAATGCGTAAACTTGGCTCTGTAGAAATCCCAAGCGAAGCGTTTACTTCTATACTAAAAATAGATTCGGAGTAAAAATGGCAGGAATATATATTCATATACCTTTTTGCAAGCAAAAATGCACCTATTGCGACTTTGCTTCTTATCCAAATCAAATGGCTAAGGCAGAACTTTATTTTGGGTGCTTATATAAAGAAATAAAAGCGAAAAAAGATTTGCTAAAAGGTAAAAAAATAGATACTATTTATTTTGGTGGCGGAACGCCTAGTTACGTAGACGCTAAATATATTTTAGGTGCGGTTAGGCAAATTAAAAACTATTATAACGTGGCGGAAAACGCCGAAATCACGCTAGAAGTAAACCCCGGCACGATAGATAGGCAAAAGTTAGAAATTTATAAACTAGCAGGGATAAACCGCTATTCCGTAGGGCTACAAACCTATAACGATAGTTTGTTAAAAAGGTTAAACCGCATACATACCGCTCAAGACTATTTAGATTGTATGGAACTATTAAAAGGTTACAACACGAGCGTTGATATTATGATTGGCTTAATGGACCAAACCGTAGAAGAAGTTAAAAAGAGTATAGATTTTGCTTTAAAAGGTGACGTAAATCATATTTCGGTTTACGCATTAAAGGCAGAAGACGGAACGCCTATTTATACCCAATATTTAAACGCGGAACTACCCGATAGCGACGAGGTTGCCGAAATGTACGACTTTACCGTAAATTATCTAGCCGAAAAGGGGTATTATAGGTACGAAGTTAGTAACTTTGCCAAAGCGGGCTTTGAAAGTAGGCACAACTTAAATTATTGGAAAAGGGGCGAATATTTAGGCTTTGGCTTGGGTGCTAGTTCTTTTTGCTTAGAGCGTAGGTTTACCAATACCGAAAAAATAGACGAGTATATAAACGCGATATTAAAAAATTACTCTGCCGAAATCTTTTCGGAAAAGATAGAAGGGCAAGAGCAAAAGTTCGAGTTTGTAATGCTTAATTTAAGGACTAATAAGGGCGTTGTGTTTAGCGAATATTTTAACGCGTTTAACTCTCACTTTAAACAAGATTTTAAAGATAAATTGCCTTACGTTTTAGAGTATATGGAAGAAACCGAAGAAAGTATAAAAATAAAAGACGAATATTTATACGTTCAAAATCAAATAATAATTCAACTTATGGATTAAATAAATCCGCCTACCCATATGTGGTTAGGCGGATTACTTTTTACGACGAATTGTTTAATACTAAAAAAGAGAAAAACGATTTTTGTTTTTCTATTTTTGTACTATTATAGTTTAAGTTAAAATCCCGTTAAAATCTTCTTCAAAAATTTCGCACAATTTTAATAATAAACTAAAACT
>JAGAUH010000094.1 GCA_017620875.1 Clostridia bacterium | reverse complement strand
TACCAATTTCCGTTAGTCTAATATCGGCATTATCTTGCCTTAAAAATAGCCTATATTCGGCACGGCTTGTCATAATACGATACGGCTCGTTTGTGCCTTTGGTTACTAAATCGTCTATTAAAACGCCGGCGTAACTAAGGTCTCTACCAAGTATTAAAGGCTCTTTGCCCCTTAGCCTTAAACTTGCGTTAAGTCCGGCTATAAGTCCCGGAACGCCTGCTTCTTCGTATCCGCTAGAGCCGTTTATTTGCCCTGCGCAATATAGGTTTTTAACCTTTTTAAATTCTAGAGTAGGGTATAAGTCAAGCGAGTCTATGCAGTCGTATTCGATAGCGTAGGCGTATCTCATAATCTCTACGTTTTCTAACCCCTCTATAGAGCGGTACATTTGTTGTTGTACGTCGTGCGGTAAAGAAGTGGACATACCTTGCACGTAAATTTCGTTGGTGTCCGCCCCTTCCGGTTCTAAAAATAGTTGGTGTCTGTCTTTATCGGCAAACCTTTCTACCTTGGTTTCTATACTAGGGCAATATCTTGGTCCCGTTCCGCTAATTTTACCGTTGTATAGTGGAGAACGATGCATATTAGCCCTTATTATTTCGTGAGTTTTTTCGTTAGTGTAGGCAAGGTAACAAGGCGTTTGAGTTTGCGGTACGCTATCGCTTAAAAAACTAAAAGGATAAACTTCGGTAGAGCCTTCTTGTATTTCTAATTTAGAAAAGTCTATTGTTCTAGCGTCAACTCTTGCAGGTGTTCCCGTTTTAAATCTGCGGATATTAAAGCCTAGTTTTATAAGATTTTGGGTTAGTTCCGTTGCGCTAGCAAAACCGCTAGGTCCTGTCCACTTATCCCATTCTCCCGCGATAATTCTTCCGTTTAAATATACGCCCGTGCAAAGCACCACCGCCCTACATTTAATAAGTCCGCCAAAAGAAGTAACAACGCCGCTAACCGCTCCGTCTTCTACTAAAATATCAATTGCTTCGCTTTGCAATAGTTTTAGGTTAGGGGTGTTTTCTAGCGTTTTTTTCATTTGCGTATGATAAGCAAATTTGTCCGCTTGCGCCCTTAGCGATTGTACTGCCGCCCCTTTACCGGAGTTTAGCATTTTTATTTGTAGGGTAGTTTTGTCTATATTTAACCCCATTTCGCCACCGAGAGCGTCTATTTCACGTACTAAATGCCCCTTTGCCGTACCACCGATACTAGGGTTGCACGCCAAAAAGGCTACGTTGTTAAGGTCTGTTGTTAAAATGGCAACGGATAGGTTGGTCCTTGCAAGGGCAAGGGCGGCTTCGCACCCGGCGTGACCTGCACCAACTACTACCGCATCAAAAGTGCCTTCGTTAAAATAAGTCATAAGTTATTTCTTTAAAATTAAATTTTTAATATCGTTTACTTGTGTTGCCGTTTTTGTAGATTGCTTAATTCTTTCTGCTACGGTATCTCTTGCGTGGATAATGGTAGTATAATCTCTACCGCCCAAAGATTTACCAATTGCCACTAGCGGTAAAGAAAGCATATCCGTCATAAGATAAGCGCAAATCATACGCGGTTCAGCAATTTCTTTATTTCTTCTTTTACCCGTAATATCGGCTTTAGAAATATTAAAGAATTTGCAAACTTCTTGTATAATATCGTCGGCGGTTAAAGTTTCGCTACTGTCAATCGTAGAAGTTTGTTTTAGCGTTAGCATTGCTAGGTCTAAATCTATTGGTTTTTCGTGTAGTAGGCTAGCAAAAATAACTTTGTTTAAAAGCCCTTCTAAACTACGGATATCGTTGTTAGAGTGCTCTGCAATAAAGTTTGCCACTTCGTAAGAAATAATAGCCTTTTTGTTTTCCGCCTTTTTTTGCAATATTGCAATTTTGGTTTCTATATCCGGCGCGATAACCTGCGCCATAAGTCCCCCTTCGAAACGTGTACGTAGCCTTTCTGCAAGGGTTTCTATTTCGCTAGGTCTACAGTCGGAAGAAAGGATAATTTGCTTATTTTGACTATATAACTCGTTAAAGGTATGGAAAAATTCTTCTTGAGTGGTTTGTTTTTTTGCTAAAAATTGGATATCGTCTATAATAAGCACGTCTACCTTGCGGTATTTATCTCTAAAATTTTGCCCGCCTGCGTATGCTTGTCCCGTTTTAATACGACTAATTAAGTCGGTAGTAAACTTTTCGCAAGTGGCGTATAAAATTTTAATTTCGGGATTTTTTTCTTTAATTTCGTTGGCAATAGCGTGCATTATGTGGGTTTTTCCTAGTCCCGTATCTCCGTATATGTAAAGTGGGTTATAAGTGCTACCGGGGTTAGAAGAAACTGCTTTTGCAGCGGCGTATAAATATCTGTTAGATTCGCCAACGACAAAGTTGTCAAAGGTGTAGTTAGGGTCTATTGGAGAAGATAAATCTTCGTCGTCGTCTTGGCTAGAGAAAATAGTACCTTCTTGACCGACGATGGTTAAAGAAAAGTTTTTTGCCCCACTATTGGTTTCTTTTATTGCAGAAACTAACAAATCGGAATATCTACCCGTAATTACGTCTGCAACCGTTTGGGACGGAACGGACAAAATAAAAGTCTCGTCTTTAATATCAACGGGCTTTACTTGTTTAAAATAAGTATCGTAAACAAGCATTGTAACGTCGTTTTCTACCTTAGAAAGTATATCGTTCCATAAAATATCGTAAATTTTCATACTTCACCTACACCAAATTTAAACTTTTGTTGACAATAAAAAAATAAGTATTTATAATTATATATAAAAAGGGGCAAAAAAGCAAGGAAAAAACTAATTTATGTTTATAAAAAAATTATCTTTAGAAAATTGGACCAATTACGAGAAAGAAGAATTTGATTTTTCTGACAAAATAAACGTGCTATACGGTGGCAACGCTCAAGGTAAAACCAACGCGGTAGAAGGCGTGTTTTATCTTTCTACCGGATATTCTCAAAAAAAGACCAACGATAAAAACTTGCTTACCCTAGGAAAAGATAAAGGAAACCTTGCCCTAATTGCTCAAACTAGATACGGAGAAGTTTCTATCGAGGCAAAACTATACGCCAAAGAAAAAAAGAAAATTTTACTAAACGGGGTAGAAGTTAAAAAAATAGGCGAACTAATGGGTAACGTTAGCACTGTATTTTTTTCTCCGTCTTCTTTAAGGGTTGTTAGCGACGCGCCGGAAGATAGGCGTAGGTTTATGGATATGAGTATATCCCAATATAAGCGCAGTTATTTTTACGCATTACAAAAATATAGCAAAATAATTTTGCAAAGAAACAACCTTTTAAAAACGCAAAACTATCCGATTATAAAAGATACTTTGCCAATTTGGTATATGCAATTAGCCCCCGTTGCGGGCAGAATTATTAGCGATAGGCTAAAATTTTTAAAAGAACTTGCGCCAAAGGCGAGATATTATCACGCTTATCTAACCGACGATAAAGAAGATTTGCAAGTTGGGTTCGAAAGCGATTATTACGGCGAAGAAAAAGATATCGTAAACGACTTTTTGCAAGATTTAACGCTTGGGGTAGACGGCGATATCGAAAAGGGTTATACTTCTATCGGACCGCATAGAGACGACCTTAAACTAATGGTAAACGGCAAAAGCGTAAAGCATTTTGGCTCTCAAGGGCAACAAAGAACCACCGCTTTAGCCTTAAAACTTGCCGAAGTTGAAATTTTTAAAGAAAAGCACGGCGAAAGCCCTATACTTATTTTAGACGACGTTTTTTCGGAATTAGATAAGCCTAGGCAGAAAAAACTAGTTGAAGTAATTAAAAATATGCAAACTTTAATTACTTGCGCCTACCTAGAAGAAGATATTTTCGAAGGGGTAGAATATAAAAAATTTAAAATAGAAGAAGGAAAAAGAGTTGAGTAGAATAGACGTAGAAAAAGATTTGCCTTTTTTATCTAATAGTCAAGTTTTATATACTGGTAAACTAACGCCTTATAAAGCACCTATGGTATTAATCATATTTTTTACCGCAATTTTAGTTTTGTCGCTAGATATGTGCTTTTTGGGGATAGGTATTATAAGCGCGGTTTTTAAAGAAATAAGGTGGCTTGCAATAGTTTTGTTTATAATTAAAATACTAGTTGATATAATAACTTTTGCTAGTTGGTTTGCCGTTGTAAAAGATAGGGCGGATAGGGCAAAATATTCTTGCTTATATATAACCGAAGAAAGCGTTGTAATAGCCACTAAGCGAGACGAAGAAATTAGTTATTGCAGTTTAGATAAAAATTTGTGTACTTTTAGTATAAAGGCGAGTTTAATAGCCAAGTTTTGCGGTGTTTTTGCACTAAATATCACTAGCCAAGAAACTAAAAAAACTTGCTATCCTTTAAAGGAAACCGAACTAGAAAAAATAAACTTAATTTTATTTAATTAGAATATTATACCATTAAAACTAATAAACTACTAAAAAGGTAAGTTTATGAGTTTTTTAGATAATATTTGCCAAAATTTTGGCTTGCAAGAGGGTATGCCTTATTCGTTTAGGGCGGTTATGCTTGGCGAAGTGGGCGTGTATTTAGAAGGGGTTAAAAGCGTTATAAGTTTTACTTCTACTAGCGTTTTAGTTAGGGTTTCTAGCGGAAAAATTTTGGTAGAAGGAAAAAATCTTATAATAAAAAAATATTGCCTTGGGGATTTGGTTATAGTGGGCAAAATATCGTCGGTGGTAAAAAATGATTAACGGCGAAACGTTTTTAATCGGCGGAAAAAACTTGTCCCTTTTGCTAAACAAACTCAACCTAAAAAAAATACCTTTTTACAATTTAAAAGAGTGTCAAGACAAAATTTTTATAACCATAGAAAATAAACACGTAAAAAACTTTATTGATTTAATTGGCAAAACGTGGTATTATAAAAGGGTAAAAAAAGTAGGGTTTAGCGCAATACTAGATAAAGTGGTTAAAAATATAGGTATATTTATTGGTGCTATTATTTTTACCGTTAGCGCTTTTACGCTAGACAACTTACTTTTAAGCGTTAAAATAGAAGCGGATAGCAGTATAACGCCTTGCATAAAAGAAGTATTAAGCAAAAACGATATAAAAAAATACAGGTGGTTTAATAGTATAAATTTAAACCTTTTGCAAGAAGAAATTTATGCCGAAAACCCGCTTATATGTTATTCTTCGGTATATAAAAGGGGAAATACGCTCGTTGTTAAAGCGGAAAAATCTACTTTTTTTAGCGGTGGGATTAACCAAGACAAAACGCAACTTTTAGCCGAGTGCGACGGCGAAATTTTAAGTTTAAGCGTGCTTAGGGGTTACCCTTTAAAAAAGGTTGGCGACAAGGTAAAAAAGGGCGAAATAATAGTTAGTGGCGAAAAGGTAGAAGAAGAAAAAGTTTACAAAACTTTCGTTTTGGCAAGCGTAAAAATGCTTTGCACTTATACCTACGTTTCTCAAGAAAGAGAGAGTTTTGCCTTAGCAAAAGCAAAAATACTTTGCGGTGAGCAAGAGTACCTTTTGCAAGAAATAACAAAGCAAGACAACACGGTTACTATTACTTTAAAATACGTGATTACCATAGGAGATTTAATTTGAAAAAAACTTTAGAAACAAGGGTTTTTAGTTTGTCTACGCTAGCCAATTTGGTTGGCAGTTTCGATAAAAACCTAAACCTAATCGCCTTAGAGACGGCAACGCTAATTTATACCGACAACAACGTTATAAAAGTTAGCGGAGAAGAAGAAAATGCAAACCTTGCTATTTCCGTTTTAGAAAAACTTGCCGACGTTATAGAAAAGGGCGAAAATATAGATAAAACTAGTATTTTATACTGCATAGAACTTGCCAAAGAAGACAGGATAGATTGTTTAGAGCAAATACTTGGCGGAGTTATTGCAATAACTTCTAAGGGGAAGCAAATAAAGGCAAAAACCTTGGGGCAAAAGGCGTACGTAGATAGTATTAGTAAAAACGAAATAGTTTTTGGCATAGGTCCTGCGGGTACGGGTAAAACTTATCTTGCGGTTGCAAAGGCGGTTTCGGCTTATAAGACTAAACAAGTAGAAAAAATAATATTAACAAGACCGGCTGTAGAAGCGGGCGAGAGTTTGGGGTTTTTACCGGGCGATTTACAAAGTAAAGTAGACCCTTATTTAAGACCGCTATACGACGCGTTGCAAGAAATGTTCGGGCTAGAAAACTATCAAAAATTAATAGAAAGGGGCGTTATAGAAATTGCACCGCTAGCATATATGCGCGGTAGAACTTTAAACAACGCTTTTATTATTTTAGACGAAGCACAAAACACCACTAAAGAACAAATGAAAATGTTTTTAACCCGTATGGGAGAGGGTAGCCGTATGGTAATAACCGGAGACGTTACTCAAATAGACTTGCCAAAGGGTAAAAAGAGCGGACTTATACACGCAACGCAAATTTTAAAAAATATTAATCAAATAGGCATAGTTAAACTAACTAGTAAAGACGTAGTAAGGCATAGTTTAGTTATGGAAATTATCAAGGCGTATACAAAAGCCGAAGGGGAAACAAAATGAAAAACGCAAAAAATAAATGGTGGGGTGTAAAAGACTACGTTTTAACGCTATTACTTTTAACCTTGCACGTAATTATAGTAGTGGCGTTTTGCCTTTTAACCGTTTATTTAAACGGAAACGGCAAACAAGATTTTGTAGATTTTTTTACAAATTGGTCGTCCTTTAAAACCTTTTCTAACCTAATCGTAGAAATGATAATTTTAGGCGGAATTTTATACGTTTATTTCGCCTTAGAAGAAGGGGATTTTTTATTCCGTAGAAAAAATAGTTGTATGCTATTTTTAATTTTAGAAATATCTTTAGTTGCTAACTACTTAGTAGGAAGATATTTAGGACCTAGTAGCGGTGGTAATATTCGTATTTACGCTAGGCCCGTTGCGTTGGCGGCAATACTTAGCCTATATTTAATAGGCAATCGTAGGTCGGCAATATTTGTAAATATCGTAACTGCGCTTACCACTTTCGTTATGGATTTATTTACAAATTCTAACGTAGAGTTTACTATTATTTTTGCTAGTTTAGTTTTAAATTTTGCCTCGGGTATAATAGCCGTTTACGCGTTAGACGGAATTACTAAAAGGTTTAGAATTTTCCTTATGGGAGTATGTATTTCGTTGCCAACGGTGGTTTCTGCTTTTGCGTTAGAGTTTATGAGTACCACTAGCATTTCCGACGGATTAAAACTAATATTATTTTCTTTAGGCTCGGGGGTGTTGTCGGTTGTTTTAATGGTGGTTATATTGCCGTTTTTCGAAATTGTATTTAACGTAGTAACGGATTTTAGGCTATCGGAAATTACTTCTACCGACTATAAGTATATGAAAGAGTTAAGGGAGCAAGCGCCGGGCACTTTTAACCATTGTTTAACGGTTGCAAGCCTAGCGGAAAACTGTGCGGCGGCTCTTGGCGAAAATATTTTAAAGGCAAGGGCGGCCGCGTATTATCACGACTTGGGTAAACTAAAAGAACCGGAGTTTTTTGCCGAAAACCAAAAGGGATATAACCCTTTAGAAGAACTATCGCCAGAACTTGCAACGGATATTATTCGTTCTCACGCAAGGGTTGGTTCGGAGTTTATTAAAGAGAGAAACTTGCCGGAATTTTTATCTGACGTGGCAAGCGAGCACCACGGAACTTTACCTATTAAATACTTTTTTGCAAAGGCTAAAAAATATACCGAAAACGAAATAGATTTAAAAGACTTTTCTTACCCAGGACCAAAGCCACAAAGCAAAATTGCCGCAATTATTATGATTTGCGACGCAAGTGAAGCAAAGGTTAGAACTATGAACGACCGCAGTGGCGAAAAGGTAGATAAAGCCATAAAAGACATTATAGAAGAAAGAATGGAACTAGAGCAATTTACCGATTGCGACATTACTTTAAAAGAATTAGAAATTATAAGACAAAGTATAGTTCAGGCGCTAGCAGGCGTATATCATAGCAGGGTAAAATATCCAAAGTTAAAAATTAAAAAGGAAGACGTAGATGATTAAAATTTTTTGCGAGGACAAGCCTAAATATATAAAACTTTTAAAAACCGGCAAAGCAGTTTTTAAAATTTTAGGTCAAAAGCAAAAACTAGTTGCCGAATTAAACTTTGTTTCCGAGCAAGAAATTAAAGACTTAAACAGAGAAAATAGGCATATAGACAAGGTTACAGACGTTTTATCTTTCCCTACGCTAGATGGTATAAAGGGTAAAATTATAGATAAAAAAGACTATCCTTTAGATTACGATAACTACTTTAAAGGGGTATTTATTGGCTCTATAATAATATGTAGTAGCGTGGCGGATATGCAAGCAAAAGAATATGGACACAGTAAAGAAAGAGAGTATACTTTTTTAGTAGTTCATTCTTTATTGCACTTATTAGGATACGACCATATACAAGAGTCCGACAGGGTAGAAATGAGAGCCTTAGAAGATAAAATTATGCAAGAGTTGAATTTAGAGGTTAAAAGATGAAGTGCGGAACCGTTGCCGTTGTCGGCAGAGCAAATGCAGGTAAAAGTACCTTAATAAACGTTTTAGTGGGCGAAAAAATTAGTATAGTTTCGCCTAAGCCACAAACTACTAGAGATAACGTTATCGGTATACTAAATAGACAAGATTATCAAGTGGTATTCGTTGATACGCCGGGCGTGTACGCTAGCACTACCTTGCTTGGTAGCGGTATGGAAAAAATGGGCGAAAGCGTTGCTAAAGACGTAGATTTGGTTTTGTTTGTTTTAGATATCCACGCAGGGGTAAACGAAAAAGATTTAGAATTATTAAATAGGTATATTAAAAAGGGATATAAAATTATCCTTGCCCTAACCAAAATAGATATTATGCCAAAAGAAAATATTATGGAAAGTTTGGTTAGTTTTTCTAATTACACCGTAGAAGAAATTGTGCCTATATCCGCAAGAAAAGGTAAAAACGTTAAAGAATTGATTAATTGCATTTTAAAAAACTTGCCACAAGGCGAAAAAATCTACTCTGACGACGTTATTTCCGACAAGAGCGAAAAGTTTATGGTCGGCGAAATTATGAGAGAGAAAATACTATTAAAGTACGATAAAGAAATTCCTCACGGAATTGCGGTAGTCGTAAACGAGTTTACCCAAAGGGAAACGGGCGTGTATTATATCAACCTAGATATCGTGTGCGAAAAGGCAAACCACAAGGCAATAATAATAGGCAAAGGTGGAAAAAAATTAAAAGAAGTTGTGTCTTTTGCCCGCGCCGATATGGAAAAGTTTTTGGGTACTAGGGTATTTTTAGAAACTTTTGTAAAAGTTAAAGAAGATTGGCGAAATAGCAAAAATTTATTAACGGAATTTGGCTATAAGAAAAATATTTAAATTTTTACGCATACTCTTTTTAGGGGGGGGTGCGTATGAAAGATAAAAAAGATGCAAAACGCTTAGCGTGGGAACTTTTTAAAGAAACGGGCGATATAAAATATTATAGCCTATACAGTAAACTAAAAGACGAATAATTTATGGAAGAAAAATTAAACGCAATTACTTTAAAAGCAGTAGATTATGGCGAAAGCGATAAAATTTTAACCCTTTTTTCTCTAGAAAAAGGGGTTATTTCTGCTACGGTAAAAGGCGTTAAAAAAGATAAAGCAAAACTAAAATTCGTTGCGGAGCCTTTTTGCTTTGCCGAACTTATCACCGCCGAAAAAGTTGGTAGGCGTAGTATTACAAACGCAAGTTGCCATAAAAGTTATTTTAATCTTTGCCAAAACTTAAATTCCTATTTTTGCGCTTGCGTTATAGCCGAATTTGTAACTTTGTTTTTTAAAGACGCAGAAGAAGGATTGTTTGCCGATTTTGTTTTATCTTTAGAAAATATGTTAAAGGGTATTAGTTTTTCTACCTTAGTAAAGTTTATTTTAAAAGGTTTAGCCTACGCGGGTTACGGGCTAGATTTTAGCGGTTGTAGTAAGTGCGCAGAACTTATAGAAAACAGAGTGTTTTTAGACGTGGATTCTAGTTGTTTTTTGTGCGAAAATTATGCCTTAGAAAATGCTTTAGAGTTTAAAATATCAACTTATACAAGGCTTTTCGAGATAAATAACACTCCTTTTGACAAACTAGATTTAGAGCAAGAAAACACTAAAAATTGCCTAAGGTTATTAGATAATTATATATCTCATAGGCTAGGTTTTAAACTAAAGAGTTTGCAATTTGTATTATGATTATATCAAGGCAAAAAACTAAAGTAGTAGTTAAAAACTATTAATATAATAAGCAAGTTTATATAAATTTATTACCACTTATTTTTAAGTGGTTTTTTTGTTGCCAAAATTTATTAAAGCCTTTAAAAAGTTAAGCAAAGCGATTTTAATTTTTTTGTCTTAACCTGTTTTTTTTGCCAACCATTTTCTTTTTTGCTTGTCTATATGGTTAGAAAAAGCAAAAAGGAGTGGCTATTATGAAAGATAGGTTTAAAAGGATTTTTAGTGGACTTGGTGCACTTGTGTTAGTCATAATGGTTTTAGTTGGTTGTTCTGCAGGGGAAACTAAAATAACCTACGGGTACGACGAAAACGGAAATTATTGCAAGTTTACAACCTGTAGTTGTTGCGAAATATCCGAAAAAGAAATTATCGTAAACGGTGTTACGGAAACTAACGCAACTATCGTTAGTCAAAACGTAGAAATCTCTTATAAAGGCGACGATACAGAAGTGGATACTGCTTTAACTTATGGCGCGGATTTTAATAGCGTGGTAAACGCGTTAAACCAAAGGGCTACGGGGACTAATACAAAGGCTTTACAAACTTCTTTTGACGGTACTACCGCAACGCTTGGCTTACCTATTAGTGGAGATATTAAATTAACCGAAGATATTACTATTGGGTATAACGGAAACACTACTTTTAGGTTTTTTATAGTAGGTAGCGTTACTATAGATTTAAACGGCTATACTATAACTCAACAATGCGGAACGGATGGGTTTAGCGGATACGCACTTTTTGTGGTGAGAGATGGTGGAACTTTAAATATAATAGATAGTTCAGAAGATAAAGAAGGTTGTATAAACGGGGTTGTTTCTGCCGTGCAAGTAAACACGGGTGGGGTTGCAAATCTTTACGACGGAACGATAGTTTGCTCTAGCGAAATGACCGAAACCGACGCTTCGGAAGATTATTTTTGTATATATACCGTTGCAACTTACGGCGGAATTTTTAACCAACGTGGCGGAGTGGTAAAAACCGTTGATACTAGACCTGTAAAAAATAGCGAAACACCTTGTACTTTATCCGATTATAACTATGCCTACGCCACTTACGATAGTGTGGATAGCCAAAACGTAACTAGCCAAATAAATATTTACGGCGGTGAAATTATTGGGGAAGTAGATCCAACTTTTTCTCAATTAAATATTTTAAAAAATTATAAATAAAATTATAAAAGTTGTTATAAAAAATTCGGCGGAAGAATGTCTTCCGCCGAAAGTGTTTTTAGAGTTTGTACTATATAACTGGTAAAGGTTTACTTTTATTTTAAAAAATAGGGGATATTATTTTAGTTGTAAAATTGTCAAATTTATTATATAATGTATATAAGAAGTTTTGGAGAGATTAAAATGCATAAATTTGACACCAAAGTACAATATTTAAAATATAAGGTACTAAGAGAAGTTGCTAGGCTTGCTTGGCAAGATAAACTACTAGAAAACGTTTTAGATATACCAAATATAATAGTCCCTGGTAAAGAGCCCACAATGCGTTGTTGCGTTTATAAAGAAAAGGCAATAGTGGCAGAAAGGGTTAAACTTGCAATGGGTGGTAATAAAGAAAACCCTAACGTGATAGAAGTTATCGAAATCGCTTGCGACGACTGTCCCGTTGGCGGATACGAAGTTACTAACGCTTGTCGTGGTTGCCTTGCTCACCACTGCGAAGACGCTTGTAAAAAGGGGGCAATTTCTTACGACCATAACCACGTTGCGCATATAGATAAAAGTAAATGCGTAGAGTGTGGTGCTTGCGCAAAAGTTTGTCCGTATACCGCAATCGTTTCTAGAAAACGCCCTTGCGAAATGGCTTGTAAAGTAAAGGCAATTTCTACAAAAGAACAAAGAGCCTCTACGATAGATAATAACAAGTGTACCGAGTGTGGCGCTTGCGTTTACGCTTGTCCGTTTGGCGCAATAATGGATAAAAGTTATATTTTAGAAGTAATTAAAATATTAAAAGAAAATAAAGATAATAACGTTTATGCAATAGTTGCCCCTGCAATAGCAAGTCAGTTTAGGTTTGCAAAAACAGGTCAAGTTATAAAAGGTATAAAAGAGTTAGGCTTTAATTTCGTTGTAGAAGCGGCTCTTGGCGCAGATATGGTTGCGCTAGAAGAAAGTAAAGAACTTGCCGAAAAAGGCTTTTTAACAAGTTCTTGTTGTCCTGCGTTCGTAAGTTTTATAAAAACTAATTTCCCTAATTTAGTAGAGCATATTTCTCATAACCTTTCACCTATGGCAACGCTTGGTAAATATATAAAAGAGCAAGATAAAAATGCAAAAGTTATCTTTATAGGACCTTGTACCGCCAAAAAGTCAGAGGCGAAAAAAGATAGCGTTAAAGAATATATAGACGTGGTTTTAACCTTTGAAGAACTACAAGCATTGCTAGATAGTAAGGATATAGATATAACTGCATTGCAAGAAGAAAAGTTAGATAACGCGTCTAATTTTGGTAGATTGTTTGCCCGTACGGGTGGGCTTTCTTCTGCGGTAGAGCAAGCCTTAAAAGAACAAAATATCGACTTCGAAGTAAAACCCGTTATTTGCGACGGAATAGAAGCGTGCAAACTTGCGTTGCTTAAAAAGAATAAAAACGTGTTAGACGGCAACTTTATAGAAGGTATGGCTTGTTTAGGTGGTTGCATAAACGGGGCGGGTTGTTTAAACCACAGCGATAAAAACAAAATAGAAGTAGAAAAGTTTGGCTCGCTTTCTAACAAGTGTATGCTAGACTCTATAAAAAATTAAATTTAAACCCTATTACATTTTGCTGTTAGGTCTAGTATTATGTAGTAGGGGTATATTTTAGTTGAGTTTTTTTGCAATTTTTGGTATAATAATTAAAAATAAAAATTATAGTTTAT
>JAGAUH010000093.1 GCA_017620875.1 Clostridia bacterium | reverse complement strand
TTACAATACGATATAGAAAAATCTTTAGTGTTTGCAATTATTAGGGTAGAGAGTTCTTTTAATAACAACGCAAAAAGTAGCGTTGGCGCGCTTGGTCTTATGCAAATTATGCCTGCCACTGCAGAGTTTATTGCAAAAGAGTTAAGTATATTAAATTACGATATGTTTAATGCGGAGCAAAATATTAAATTCGGTTGTTTTTACTTAAAATATTTATTTTCTAAATTTGACAATTTGCAACTTGTATTATATGCTTATAACTGTGGAGAAGGTAGGGTAAATAGGTTTTTAAAAGGCGAAAAATTGCCTAAAGAAACCCTTAAATATTATAAAAAAGTTATTGGAGTTAAAAGGGTGTATAATTTAGTTAATTAAAAAAATTTATTTTGTAAATAAAAAAAATTGCAAAAGTAAAAATAATGTGCTATACTTTACTAAAAAATTACATTTATTTATAGGTGACGTATGAAAAATATTGATACTATATGCGTACAAGCAGGTTTTAAACCGGCACAAGGCGAACCAAGGGTAACTCCTATTTATCAAAGCACTACTTTCTACTACGAAAAAGCGCAAGACATGGCAGACTGTTTCGATTTAAAAAGCAGTAGTTATTTCTACACTAGGCTTGCAAACCCAACAGTTGCCGTTTTAGAAGAAAAACTTACCGCGTTAGAGGGTGGTTCTTGCGCGGTGTGCACTAGTTCCGGTCAAAGCGCAACTATGTTTACGGTTTTAAACGTTGCTCACGCAGGGGATAATATTTTGGCAAGTAGCGCAGTTTACGGTGGTAGTTTTAACCTTTTAGACGTAACTTTGCGTAAACTTGGTATCGAAACTAGGTTTTTTAGTCCCGACGATAGTGCCGAAGATATAGAAAAACTAATTGACGATAAAACTAAACTTATTTTTACGGAGTCTTTAGCAAATCCTGCTATCGTTGTTTTAGATTTTGATAAAATTGCTAAAATTGCCCAAAAGTATCAAATTGTTTTTGCGGTAGATAACACTTTAGTTACCGCCGCGCTTTGTAGACCAATAGAGTTTGGTGCAAACGTAGTAGTATATTCTACCACTAAATATATGGACGGACATGCCGTAGCGCTTGGTGGTGCGGTTATCGACGGGGGTAACTTTAATTTTAAAGGCAACCCTAGATACGCCGATTTTAACGAACCTGACGAGAGTTATCACGGATTAGTTTTTGCCGATTTAGGGGCAACTGCGTTTGGTATAAAGTGTAGGGCTCAACTAATGAGAGATATGGGTTCTATGATGAGTCCGCAAAACGCATTTTTAACAAATCTTGGCTCGGAAACGCTTTCACTTCGTATGGCAAAACATAGCGAAAACGCTAAAAAAGTTGCCGAATTTTTAAGTAAACAAGATAAAGTAGAGTGGGTAAAACACCCAAGTTTAAAAGATAACAAATACTATGGTTTAGCGCAAAAATATTTCCCTAACGGTATGGGCGGTATGATGAGTTTTGGCTTAAAAGGACCAAAAGAAAACGCCGTTAAGTTTATGGAAGCGCTTAAAATGATTGCAATAGTAACTCACGTTGCAGATGCTCGTAGTTGTATTTTGCACCCGGCAAGCACCACTCACAGACAATTGTCAGATAAAGCCCTACAAGATTGCGGTATAGAGCCTAATCTATTAAGGCTTTCTGTAGGAATAGAAAACGCGGAGGATATAATTGCAGATATCGCCGAGGCGCTATCTCAAATATAAAAAACAAAATGCCAATTATTATAGATAAAGATATACCTGCCTATACCACTTTGCAAAACGAAAATATTTTCGTTATGACTAAAGAAAGGGCTTCTACGCAGGATATAAGACCAATAAAAGTGGCAATACTTAACCTAATGCCAACCAAACAAGAAACCGAAACGCAACTACTTAGGATGTTGTCTAACACGCCTTTACAAGTAAACGTTACCTTTTTGCAACCAAAATCTCACGTTAGCAAAAATACTTCTTTAGAGCATTTAGAAAAGTTTTATACCACTTTCGATAAAATTAAAACCGAAAAATTCGACGGTATGATTATAACCGGTGCACCCGTAGAGCAAATGGACTTTAAAGACGTAGACTATTGGCAAGAACTTACCCAAATTTTCGATTTTACCAAAACCAACGTTACTAGCACAATGTTTATTTGTTGGGGCTCTCAAGCGGGCTTAAATTATTTTTACGGGATAGACAAATTACCTTTAAAAGAAAAATTATTCGGCGTTTACACTCATAAAAAAACCACCGATTTCGAACCGCTTTTAAAAGGCTTTGACGATACTTTTAGTATTCCGCATTCTAGATACACAAAAATAGATACGAAACAAGTAAAAAAATGTAAAGACTTAGTTGTTTTAGCCGAAAGTAAAGAGGCTGGCGCTAGTATAATTAAAAGTGTAGACAACAAACAAATCTTTATTTCCGGTCATATCGAATACGATAGAGAAACCCTTAAAAACGAGTACGAAAGGGATATAAAAAGGGGACTTGGTACAAAACCGCCTAAAAACTATTTTGCCAATAAAAGCAAAACTATCATAAATCAAAATTGGGCTAGCGTTGCTAACTTACTTTATAGCAATTGGTTGAACTATTACGTATACCAAGTAACGCCATTCAAGTGGTAAACTTCCTATTTGCGGCGTACTACTTTGTTGTGTTACGTTTTACTGCGGTTACGTACAGACGTACGTGCCCTTGTAAAGCCTCACACGCCGCGTATTACTTGCAACTAGAAACTTTACCCCATTTTCTATTTAAGTAGAGCCTTGTACTACTTGCAACTAGAAAGTTTAAATATTCCTATTATTATTTAAGTTGATTTAAAACACTTACTTTTTTAGGTAGGTGTTTTTTTAATTTAAAATTT
>JAGAUH010000092.1 GCA_017620875.1 Clostridia bacterium | reverse complement strand
TATTTAACCGAGTACGACTATAAAAAATTAGAAGATGCTTGTAAAAAGGCATACGCTAAATTCGATGGTGATCCTGCACCTATGGTCAAACTAGACGAAAACGAGTTTGTTTTAGAGTTGTATCATGGTCCAACGCACGCTTTTAAAGATATGGCTTTAACAGTTTTACCGTATTTATTAAAAGAGGGTTGTTCTTTAAACGGCGTTAAAGAAAACGTGTTAATTTTAACAGCAACTAGTGGAGATACCGGTAAATCCGCTTTAGAAGGATTTAGAGATAACCAAGGCGTTAAAATTATGGTATTTTATCCTAGCGAAGGCGTTAGCGCAATGCAAAAACTTCAAATGACAACGCAACTAGGGGATAACGTAAACGTATGTGCGGTAAAAGGGAACTTCGACGATTGTCAATCTGCAGTTAAACGCATTTTTAACGATAGTAAAGTTAGAGCAGACTTAAAAGAAAAAGGTTACGTTTTCTCATCTGCTAACTCTATAAATTTTGGTAGATTAGCACCGCAAATTGCATATTATTTTTCTGCTTATTCCGACTTAGCGGAAGTTGGCGAAATAGAATATGGTGAAAAGGTTAATTTTTGTGTGCCAACAGGAAATTTTGGTAATATTTTGGCTTGTTATTATGCAATGCAAATGGGTTTACCTGTAAACAAATTAATTTGTGCTTCAAACAAAAATAAAGTTTTAACCGACTTTTTTAATACAGGTGTTTACGATATTAAAAGAGAATTTTATAAAACCACTTCACCAAGTATGGATATACTAATTTCTAGCAACTTAGAAAGACTTATATTCGAAATTTCTAATAGAGATTCTGTTTTAACGGCTTCTCGTATGAAAGATCTTGTAGAAAAGGGTAGTTATAGCGTTTCTAAAAAAGAACTAGAAGATTTAAATAAAATTTTCTACGCAGGTTTTGCTACAGAAGAAGAAACGGTTGATACTATTTCGGATTATTTTGACGAGTTAGATTATGCCGTAGATACACATACTGCTGTTGGTTTAAAGGTTAGTGGAGATTTTAAAGAAGAATTTGGAGAAGAACAAAAGGTAGTTTGTCTTTCAACCGCTAGTCCTTATAAATTCCCTACCGACGTACTTAGTGCAATAAAGGGTAAAGTTGTTTCAGATCCGTTTAAAGCAAGCAAAACATTAAGCGAATTAACAGCGATGCCAATTCCAGAAAATTTAACTAATTTAACAACTGCAACTATTAGGTTTAAAACCGTTGTAGAAAGAGAAGATATTTTACAAGAAGTAATAAAATTTATACAAAAATAAAGGTGACTATATGAAAAAATTAGGTGTAGCAATTTTAGGTTTAGGAACGGTAGGTGGAGGAACTTACGAAATTCTTACAAAAAACCACGATAAAATTTTAAAAGTAGACGGAGTTGACGTAGAAGTTAAAGCCGTTTTAGAATTAAATAAATAAAGGGCTTTATCTTTAGGTGTTCCAGAAGATAAAATCTTTAACGATATGCAAATAGTTTGCGACAATAAAGAAATAGACGTCGTTGTAGAAGTTATTGGTGGAACAGGTGTTGCTAAAAAGTTTATAGAAATGGCTCTATATGCCGGCAAAGCAGTAGTTACTGCTAATAAAGAACTAATTGCTAAACATTGGTGCGAATTAGAAAAAATTGCAAAAGAAAATAATGCGGGTTTATATTTCGAAGCAAGTTGTGTTGGCGGTGTTCCAATAATAAGAGTTCTTAACGAAGCAATGCAAGCAAATAATCTTTTATTGTTAAAAGGTATAATTAACGGAACGACTAACTTTATTTTATCTAAAATGACTAACGAAGGTTTAGGTTACGAAGAAGTTTTAAAAGAAGCCCAAGCAAACGGCTTTGCAGAAGCCAATCCTACTGCCGACGTAGAAGGATTTGACGCCGCTTATAAACTAAGCATTCTTTCTAGTTTAGCATTTAATAAAAAAGTTCCTTTAGACAAAATTTATAGAGAAGGTATTTCTAATATAGATATAACCGATATTAAATATGGTCAAGAATTGGGTTATACTTTAAAACTACTTGCAATTGCAAAGGATACCGATAAAGGTGTAGAAGCAAGGGTTCATCCTGCATTTGTTAAAAACGATAATCCGCTAGCTAGCGTAAACGGACCTTTTAACGCAGTATTATTAAACGGCGATATGGTAGACGATATTATGTTATATGGTAGAGGAGCAGGTTCTTTACCAACGGGTTCTGCTATAGTTTCCGATATTATTTTTGCAGGTAAAAGTGCAGAGCACAAATATTCACCATTCGAAAACACAGTAGAAGCAGGCGAAAAAACTCTTGTAAATCAAAACTTTGAAACTAGATATTATTTACGTATCACAACCGAAAACGTTGCGGGGGTTTTAAAAGATATTACAAGTGCTTTCGTTAAATATTCCATTAGCATTACTTCTTTATTGCAAAAAGAAGCTACCGAAGAATTTGCTAGCATTATTTTTATTACTAATACTACTAGCGAACAACAAATTAATAGTGCTTTAGAAGAAATTAACAAATTAAAATCAGTTAAAAAGATAGATGCAAAATTAAGAGTAGAATAATTATTTAACGGGCTTTTTTAAGCCCGTTATTTTTATAAATAATATTGACAAATAAATGCTTTTTTTTGTAAAATAATATAAGGTGAAAATATGAAAATTACAATTAAAGAATTAAATGGTTTTTTACAACAAGATGATTTTTACAATTTATCAGATAAAATCTACAATTCTCACGTAGAAAAGGCTATAGAAATTATAATCAAAAATAGGATGGAAAAGCCTATAGTTTTGCTTTGCGGTCCTAGTGGGGCAAGTAAAACCACAACTGCTCAAAAAATAACTCAAGGTTTAATTAATAAAGGTATTAATTGTGGTTATTTGTCTATGGACGATTACTTTTTTTCTCTTTCCGAAAAAGAAAAAACTCTAACGGATTCTGCTAACCTAGAAGCACCTGAAAGAGTAGATTT
>JAGAUH010000011.1 GCA_017620875.1 Clostridia bacterium | reverse complement strand
CATTTCGTTGTACGGAAAAACGTTATCAAAATCCGAAATTATTTCTCCACTGCTAGAGTTATAATAATAATTTAACACTTGAGCGTCAAAAGTTCTAGTTAAATTCGTCGTAGTTAAATCATCCAATCCCGTAACTCCGTACACTGGCGCATAATTTTGCACTTCTACAACAACTCCCTCGCTTAAAGCCGATTCTTGATAGTTTTCTGCAATACAAGAAACCTTAATTTCGTAAGTTTGACCCAGATTTAAACAATTACGCAAATCTACGTAGGTACTTTCTGTTTCTAAAGCAATTTCCCCGTTTGCATATATACGATATAAACTTGCATTTTCAACTGCTTCCCACCAAATATTCCAATCGTTTACCGATAAAATAGGACAAGACAAAATAGGATAAATATCACTTTTTGCAATTACTTCTACTTCGCCTGTCACGTTAGAAATTATTAGTTCGCCCGTATAGCAATTATATACGTATTCCCCCACTTCGCCACCAACTAAAACCGTTACTTCTCTTGGTAAATATCCGCCGTCTGTTACGCTTAAATAGTCGGTAACAGTTTGATACGTTCCTACGTTAAAATTATAAGAACTAATAATGCCCGTATAAGATTTTGTATAACTAAACACAGGATAATAATAAGGGTTACTATTTTCGCTAGCAATAAAATTTTCGCCCTTTGCAATTACGTAAAAATTATGTTCGCCACAACTTAAATTTTGTATTGAATAACTTTTATTTTTAATTTCGTCAATTTTTACGCCGTTATCGTATATCTCGTAACAAGTGGCAAACGAACCGTTATTGTTATCTTCTATAATTAAATTTGTATACTCTCTATAAAGATTTACAGGATAAAGTTGCAAACTAGTCCCCAAAGAAGAAACGTGCTTGTAATAATTAGAAAATTCTTCTTGAGATAAATCTACGCCTTTACGTAAAAATTCTTGCTTAAAATTACTTTTTAACTGCTTAAGTTTGTCTATATGCTCGTAAATACTCATATTACACCCCTAAAACATCCTTTAACTCGCTTTCTACTAGTCCTAGTTTTTCGTCGATATAACTCTTTGTTGCAAGTTGGTATTCCGTCCACGGCTCTATGGCAGTGCCCGTTAGATAAGATAATCCACGCGTTGCAAACTTAGTTAAAAAATGGTCGCTATCGTAATAGAAAATTGTTTGCTTTGTAAAACCAAAAGAAAAATTATTAGCAAAAACCAGCCTAGTTTCTTTTAACTTTTCGTCTTCTGATAAAAGCGAGATTTTATATATACCGCTCTCTCTTAAAAGATTTAAAGTATTTTCGTATTCTTCTTGTTTAAAAGCCCCCAAATCTACACTTTTAAACATAGTATAAACCGCGTTAGAAGTAATTGCGTTGTTGCTACCTTCTACAGCGTAAATATCTTTTTGAAACTCTTGTTTAGTAATTTTTAGTTCGTACTCTAAAGTCTCTAGGGTATTAGGTAATAAATTTTGTTCGATTGTTTCGTACGCCATAATAGAAGGCTCTATTTCTAAAGTAAAACAAGAAGTTGACATACAAACGCTATAATCGTCGTTTGCAAAATACGGTTGACATAAAAGCGAGCCAACGCCACGAGTTAAGTTTTTATCTATTAAAGCGTAAAAAATAACGAAATCGTTTTGAAAATCTTTTTTTACTAGTTTAATTTGATTGCAACTATCGTCCGTGTATTTAATTTTTAAATACCCGTTAAACTCTGCTAGGTCGAAATTTTTATAATACCTATCGGTAGTTATTTCTATTTCGTCTACGTTACTATCGCTTTGAAATATTTTGGTACCTTGTGGCATAGAAATTTTAGATTTTATTTCTATTTTCATACATTCCCCTTTTATCCGTTTCCCACAATAATTTTACCAAATTTTATATTATATTTTTTACTTTTATGCCAAAAAAAACACACGAAAAGTAAATGCTTTTCGTGTGCTAAAATATTTAATTAATATTTAATTTTTTTATAAGGATCTTCGCCGTATAGTTTAGAAACTTCGTCTGAGTAACTCTTCATTTTAGGGCTATTTTTTAATTCCCCTTCTAATGCGTATCTCTTAATTAAATTTTCTTGTTCGCTAGTAAGTTTTGTTGGTATATCTACAATTATCGTGCAATATAAATGTCCATTACCTAATCTAGAATTTATACCCTTACCCCTAAGTGTTAAAACTTTGCCAGAAAGCGTACCCTTAGGTATTTCTAATTCTTCCATTTTATCAACACCGGGAACTAACACTTTACCACCTAAAACTGCGGTCGTGTAAGAAATAGGCACGTCTACGTAAAGGTCGAAATCTTTTCTTTTAAATAGTTTATGCGGTAAAACTTTTATAATAACTATTAAGTCCCCCGGTTCTCCACCAAGAGTGCTTGCTTGACCATATTTATTTTTCTTTAAGTAGTTGCCCGTGTTTGCTCCGGCAGGTATATCTAAAGTAACGGTTGTTTGCTTGCGAGAATAACCTTTTCCGCCACAAACGTCGCATTTTTCTTTAATAATTTTACCCGTACCTTTACAAGAATTACACTCCCCAACCCTTACCGTTTGGAAAAATCCTGCGTTTACGGTGTATTGCTTTTGACCCGTGCCGTTACAAGAAGTACAAGTAGAATAAGCCGTTCCGTTTTTAGAGCCGTTTCCCCTACAACTAGAACAAGGTTCTCTCCTAGTATAAGTAACGTCTTTTCTAACGCCTTTTACCGCGTCTAAAAAGGATATTTCTATTTCTACTTGAATATCTTCGCCTTTAGTGTTTTTTTGTGCTCCGCTTCTACTTCCGCCAAAACCGAATATGTCGCCAAAAATGTCGCCAAAGCCACCAAATCCACTAAAACCACTACCACTACCACCACCAAAACCGCCGAATCCCGCCGCTTCTGGATGCTCTAACTCGTAGTCGTATTTTTTTCTTTTTTCCGGATCGGAT
>JAGAUH010000091.1 GCA_017620875.1 Clostridia bacterium | reverse complement strand
ATAATATATTTAATATAATTAAGGGAGTATTTTCAAAAATCACCTTTAAAGGAGAAAACTATGGCAGAAAACAAAATAGAAGGACAATATGGCGAAAGTCAGATTCAAGTTTTAGAAGGATTAGATCCGGTTAGAAAAAGACCGGGTATGTATATCGGTTCTACGGACGAAAGAGGATTACACCACTTAGTGCACGAGATAGTAGATAACTCTATCGACGAGGCGCTTGCCGGTTATTGTAATAGTATTTACATTTGTATAAATAACGACGGAAGTTGTTCCGTAACCGACAATGGTCGTGGTATCCCTACTGGTATTCACCCTGTAGAAGGTATTTCTGCCGTACAATTAGTTTTAACAAAACTTCACGCAGGCGGAAAGTTCGGCGGTGGCGGATATAAAATTTCCGGTGGATTACACGGCGTTGGTCTATCCGTTGTAAACGCTCTTTCAGAGTGGCTAGAAGTAGAAGTTTTTCAAAAGGGTAAACGTTTTAAGCAAATTTATAATAGGGGTATCCCTCAAAGAGAATTGCAAGTTGTAGGCGACTCGGATATTACCGGTACAAAAGTTACTTTCTTCCCAGACGCCGAAATTTTCGAAACTACCGAGTTTAAGTACGATACCTTAAAAGTAAGACTAAGAGAACTTGCTTACTTAAATAAGGGCTTAAAAATAACCTTAGAAGACAAAAGAGAAGGTAAAGAGAGAAAGGACGAGTTTTGTTACGAAGGTGGAATTAAGCACTTTGTAGAAGATTTAAACGCCAATAAAGAAGTAATCTTCCCAGAAACTTTCTACTTTGAAAAAACCTACGACGAAAACGTTGTAGAAGTTGCGTTACAATATAACGATAGTTATAACGAAACTATTTTTGCTTTTGCAAACAACATTAACACCGAAGAAGGTGGTACGCATATAGACGGATTTAAAGCGGCTCTTACTAAAATAGTAAACGAAGCGGGTAAAAAACTAAACGCTTTAAAAGAAGAAGACAAGTTACAAGGCGAAGATATTAGAGAAGGTATTACCGCCGTTATTAGCGTAAAACTACCAGAACCACAATTCGAAGGTCAAACTAAAACTAAACTAGGCAATAGCGAAATGCGTGGTTTAGTTGCAAAAGCCTTAAACGAAGCGCTAGGGGAATACCTAGAAGAAAACCCTGGTAGGACTAGAGAACTACTTAGTAAATGTCTAACTGCAAGAAAGGCAAGAGAAGCCGCAAGAAAGGCAAGAGAAGCAACGAGAAAAGGTGCTTTTGAAAGAGCGTCTTTACCGGGTAAACTTGCAGACTGTTCCGAAAAGAATCCAGAACTATGCGAGATATTCTTAGTCGAAGGGGATTCGGCAGGTGGAACGGCAAAACAAGGTAGAGATAGGCGTTTCCAAGCAATTTTACCGCTAAGGGGTAAAATTTTAAACGTAGAAAAAACAAGACAAAATAGAGTATTAGAAAACGAAGAAATTAAGAGTATGATAACTGCCTTTGGCGGTGGTATGCTAGACGATTTTGACATTACTAAAATTAGATATGACAGAATTATTTGTATGACCGATGCCGACGTAGACGGTAGCCATATCAGAATTTT
>JAGAUH010000090.1 GCA_017620875.1 Clostridia bacterium | reverse complement strand
TTAGAAGAAATACTTATTTCTTCGGATATATCGTTGCAAACTTCTATGGATATCGTAGACGAACTTAGAGACGTCGTTAAGGAAAATAAAATTAAAGATAAAGACCTTGTAATAAGCGAGTTAAAGCAAATTATTAAAAACATTTTTGACAATACTCCTTGCGATAAGGTTGAAACGCCTGCCGTTATTATGATGATAGGTGTAAACGGGGTTGGTAAAACTACAACCGTTGGTAAACTTGCAAAATATTTTTCTAACCAAAAAAAGAGCGTAACCCTTGCCGTTGCCGATACTTTTAGGGCTGCCGCAGGCGACCAACTTACCATTTGGGCAGAAAGGGCAAAAGTAAAGGTTATCAAGCAACAAGAAGGTAGCGATCCTAGTTCCGTTATATACGACGCGGTAGATTCTGCCAAGGCAAGAAAAACCGACGTTTTAATAATTGATACCGCAGGTAGACTACACAACAAAGTAAACCTTATGGAAGAATTAAAGAAAATGGCAAGGGTGGTAGAAAAAAACTATCCCGAAGCAAACTTTTATAAGTTTATCGTGTTAGATGCTACAACCGGTCAAAACGCCGTTCAACAAGCAAAACTATTTGACGAAGCCGTTGGTATAGATAGCGTTGTTTTAACTAAACTAGACGGAACTGCAAAAGGCGGTTTCGTGGTGTCGCTTTGTAACGACGCCGATATTCCCGTTAGTTTCGTAGGAACGGGCGAAAAAATCGACGACATAGAAGAATTTGACGGAGACGATTTTGTAGAAGCGTTATTTTAATATTCTTAACCCTATTGTTAAAACGGTAGGGTTATTTTTTTGCAAAAAAACAAATAAGTCTACAATTTATCAACCGAAAGTAAAAAAAAGTTGTTATTTTTTATAAACTTAAAATTTAAAGATTATAAAATTTTAAATAAAATAATAAATTTTAAAAAATACTATTTAAAGTTTCATACTAAATTTTATTTAAATTGAGCACGCCGTTAAAAAAACTTTTTGGCGGGTATTGAATTTGCAAAATAATTATGATATTATATGTAAATAAAAGTGTAATAAAATATAAGGAGCATGTTATTATGGTAAAAAAATATTCTTTAATAACCGCACTAGCGTTAATTATGCTTGTTTGTGCTACGTTAGGTGGCGTTTTTGCTACTACTAACAAAGTAGGCGCAAGCAGTAATAAATTAGCAGCGGGAACAAGGGTTTATTCTGGTGTAAATATGTCAACCGGAGCAAACGCATATCAACTAGACACAGGTTTTACTAGTAACGTAAAAACTATGGAAGCCATGGTTAGACTTACGGGTACTAAAAACGGACTAGGCAGATACGGTGTTGCCGTTGGTGGTTGTTATGCTAGCGAAAACGGAAACAATTATTTCAACTTTGAGTTTTCTAGTATAGAGATAAACGGAGTTTGGGGAATTTGCCCTAGATTATATTGGAACGACGGCGAAATAAATTGGTTAGTTCCTTATCACTTAACTACTTGGTCTTGGTATCACGTAACTTTTGTAAGAGATACTTCTGCAAATAAAATTTACTGTTACGTAAACGGCGATTTGGCTGGCACTCACGACGGCGTTGGTCAAGAAATACCAATGCCAACTGCTAAACACTATATCGGTAGAGACGCTAGAGACGGGGTTAGTATTGGTACGGGTTCTTCTTATTTAATGGGATACCTAAATTACGTTTCGGTTTCTTCTAGTATAATGAGTGCTACTCAAGTAAAAGACGGTTTCGTTACTAATAAAAGAGTAGTAGACTCAACCGATAGCGGTGCAATGTACTATAAAGATTTTTCCGAAAAGGCTCAATCTTATTTTAGGGCAGAACAAAGATTAACCGCTACCCCTAACACTTTTACCGCAACCATAAACTTACCTACTAGCCAAAGTTGGTATTCGGGCGTTATTATGGGAACTTTTTCCGACGACCACGGAGCGTCTAATAGTAGAGACGTTATCAACCTAGAAGTAACTACCGGTGGTTACGTTAGAATTATTTGGGATCCAAGTAAATTTGAAAGAGTTACTAATTATATGAATAGTAATAATCTTTTAACCGATCCGGAAAATACGGCAGACGTTGTGTTTGATACGCCTGTTAGCGGATATACGGGTGCTTTAAACGTAAATACGGGTAAAGATACGCATATCGCGGTAGTAAGAGATAGGTCAAACGGATGTTTCCACTTATATATTAACGGTGTTTTAGCATCTACAAAAGCACCTACTACGGCAGGGGCAATAAACGCGTTAAAGACAAATATTATACCGTTGCATCAATTTGCAATTGGTAGAGATTTAAGGCTTGCTTTAGCACATAGACAAGCACCGTTTTTAGGTCAAATAAAAGACGTTGCAATTTATTCTACACCGCTTAGTGCAAATCAAATAACGGAAGAATATAACGTTACCGACAAAACTACTTTAAATAAAACCGTTTATTCGGGTTTAATGCTAAACTACGTTTTAGATTCTAACCAACAAACTTTAAAATACGACGATAGTTACAGTAAAACTTTAACCGACTATTCTGGCAACGGCAACAACGCGTTTGTTTGTACTAACGGAGATTATTTCGTACCGGAAGAAGATTGGCTAACCGCTGGCGAAGACGAATATACTTTAATATACGTACCGGATACTCAATGTACGGTTAGGTCAAATTATACTCTTTCTAACATAATGTTCGATTGGATTGTAGACAATGCAGAAGAAATGAATCTTTCTTTCGTTATGGGATTAGGCGACATTATAGACGGAGTTCCGCTACCTGGCGATGAAACTATTACAAGCGAAATTAACACTCAACAACAATGGGACGTAATGATTGCCAATTACGAAAAACTAACTAAGGTGGGCATAAATTGGAACGCAATAGTAGGTAACCACGATTACGACGATAACTATTTAGGTGTTCCTAACGGAAGAAAAGCCGATATTTATAACGAGCATTTCGGCGCTAATTTATCTAGTCAAAAACTAAGTAGTATCGTAGAGTTTTACAACAACCAAGAAATTACTATAAACCCAGGTTCTACAGACGAGTTTAAAGTAAAAGATATGCTAAACGTTATTTACGAGTATACTGCAACTACCGTTGGTGGAACGGAAGTTAAGTATTTAGTAGTTGCTTTAGAGTTTGGCGTTTCCGACGACGTTCTTGCTTGGGCATCAGAAGTTATTTCTCGTCCAGAATACGTAAACCACAGAGTATTATTTAATTCTCACTCTATACTATTTAGCAACGGAGAATTTAACAATGCTTACACTCTTGCAAACCCAGAGCATTACGCTTGGGCTTGGAGTGCCGATATTAACTTAAATAACGGTAGTCAAATGTGGGACGAGTTTATACAAAACCACGACAATATGTTCTTAACGGCTAGTGGACATATTGGTACTGACTTTAACATTTCTAGACAAGATACGGGTAAATACGGCAACAAAGTTTTATCTACTTTATGTGATGGTCAAAGTACTAAGTATTACGGCGATATAGATGGTGTTCCCGGTTGGGGAGATCCGCTTATCCAAATCGCAAGGGTAAACGAAAAAACTAAACAAATTAAGTATTATTATTTTAACCCTGTAAACAATATGCTATTCGGCGTAGAAAATCAGTGGACTTACGATTTTAGTAATGCTTTAAATACTAAACAAATAGTAAAAGATAAAAACGTAAACTACGATAAAGAATACGGCACTATTGGCGAAAACGTAGAGTTTACTTTAAACGCTCAAAGTGGCTACGCTTTATCTAAACCTATCGTTAAAGATTTAAACGGTAAAGATATTACGGTTACACAAAACGGCGAAACTTATAGTTTCGTTATGCCAAACAATAGGGTATCTATTTCGGTAGAAACTTTAGATTTATCTAACATAACCTTACCT
>JAGAUH010000089.1 GCA_017620875.1 Clostridia bacterium | reverse complement strand
ATTTATCCCCCTTTTTATCAAATTCGCCAGGCTCTCTATCTTCGGTTTTGTAAGAGTTTAAAGGTGCTTTATCTTCTAAACTCTCACCCGCTTGATATTCACCGTAAAACTCGTTCATATCCTTAATAAATTTACGATTGATTAAATGTAAGGGTATTCCTTGTGGACAAACCCTAGAACACTCGCCACAATCGGTACATCTACCAGCAACGTGCCAAGCCCTAATAATATGGAACAACTTTTCTTCAAACTCGTTAGAGTTGGCTTTGCTATCCACGTTAGAATTAGGATTGTCAAATACACAATTTACGCAAGAACATGCAGGACAAACGTTTCTACAAGCGTTACACCTTATACACTTAGAAAGTTCTTGTTGCCAAAAAGCATATCTTTCTTGCTCAGTCATTTTTTCTAACTCGGCAACTTTACTAAATCTATCTAAAGTTTCGTCTTGAGAACTTTCACCTAAAAACTCATCTGCAACGGCGTGTTTTTTAGTTTTACAAGTCAAACATTTTTCTAGCAAAATATCTTTTTTGTTTAGTTCATTATCGCCATATAGGGTGGTTATTTTAACTTTATCGCTAGATATTTCTGCATTAAGCACACTCTCTACCCCTAAAGCCCTAATCTTATCTATATCAAGTTTACCATTACAACCAATTGCAATAACGTAAACTTTTTCCCTTTTAATTCTGTGTTCTTTTATAAGTTGATTAAAACTATAAGTATCGCAAGGTTTTAAAAATACTAAAACCCTACCTTCTTTAAGGCTTTCTGCAATTAAATATTTAGAAACGTTCGGACTAGAAAAATCGGTGTAAACCATTTCTTCTATATTTTCTAAAGAAAAAGTTGCAGGACTTTCGTCATAACAAAAGTCTCCCTTTTTCCAACCGATTACTCTATTTACTTCCCCGCTTGAAAGTAATTCTTTTGCTCTTAAAATTGCTTGTTTATTTATTTCTTGCATCTTAAGTCCTCCAAGCGTTTATTTTCACCAAGTTCGGTAACGGTTTTTACAAAATCGTTCATAACGGTAGAAAATTTTGCGCCTTCTGCCGCAGAAACCCATTCTACCCTAGTTCTTTGTTTTTCTATACCTAAATAATTAAGCATAGAAAATAAAGTAGTCATTCTTCTTCTCGCATAATAATTACCCGTAGAATAGTGGCAATCCCCTGGGTGACATCCACATAAAATTACACCGTCTGCACCCCTTTGAAATGCTTTTAGTATAAACGTTGGGTTCAACCTACAACTACAAGGTATTCTAATAATTTTAACTTCTGCAGGATAAGATAATCTTGCAGAACCGGCAAGGTCTGCACCGGCATAACTACACCAGTTACAACAAAATGCAACTATTTTTGGTTTCCACTCTTTATTTATTTGCATATTGATTCTACCTCCGCCATTATCTCTTTATTAGTAAAGCCTTTTAAATCCATAGCACCTGACATACAAGCAACGGTACAAGCGCCACAACCTTGACATATGTCTTCGTTTACTTGAGAAACTCTTCTTGTAACGACTCCTCCAGGAACTCTATATTCTTTATCTACGTAAGTGATAGCGCCATAAGGGCAAACAGTTGCACATAAAGAACAGCCGTTACACATATTTTCGTTAGAAATTGCAACGCAAGCGTTTCCTTTTAGTGATTCTTTATTTAATAAACCAATAACCTTAACTGCCGCAGCGCCCGCTTGAGCAACCGTTTCCGGAATATCTTTTGGTCCTTGACACATACCCGACAAGAAAATACCAGCAGTTGGACTTTCTACCGGTTTTAATTTTGCGTGAGCCTCGGTAAAGAAATCGTTTGTATCCATACTAGCAGTTAGCATAGTAGCAATTTTTCTTGCGGTAGAATCAGGTTGAATTGCCGCAGCTAAAACAACTAAGTCTGCTTCTATATGCAATTGTTCGTTAGCAAGTAGGTCTGACGCTTGAACTTGTAATCTTCCATCTTTTTCTATAACCTTTCCTACTTGACCTTTAATATAATGCACACCATATTGTTCTACCGCTCTACGATAAAATTCGTCGTAGTTTTTACCAGGTGTTCTTATATCTATATAAAACACGTAAACTTCTGTTTCGGGGTGTTTTTCCCTAAGTAACATTGCGTGTTTTGCGGTGTACATACAACAAATTTTAGAGCAATAAGGTTTGTCGCAAGGTCTTAATCCACGAGAACCAACGCATTGTACAAATACGATTTTTTGAGGTTCTCTACCATCGCTAGGGCAAACTAAATGCCCTTTTGTAGGACCTGCCGCGTTTGTTAATCTTTCGAACTCTAAACTTGTAATAACGTCTTTACAAGTAGAATAACCAAGTTCGTTAAACGCGTCTAAGTTTGCGATTTCGTAACCCGTTGCAACTACTATTGCACCATATTCTCTATCAACGAAAGTATCTTGTTGTTTATAATCTATTGCGCCTACACCACAAACTTTTTCACAAATTCCGCATTTGCCTGATTTAAGTTTTAAACAATAGTTTGGATCTATCGTAGGTACGTTAGGTATTGCTTGAGCAAACGGAACGTAGATTGCAGTTCTTTTATTAAGTCCTTCGTTAAACTCGTTATCAGCTTTTTTGCTAGGACATTTTTCGGTACAAGCACCACAACCCGTACATTTTGTTTCGTCTACGTATTTTGCCGTTTTTCTTATTTTTACTTTAAAATTTCCTACGTATCCTTTAACTTCTTCAACTTCGCTATAAGCAAAGATTTTAATTTTTTCGTTTGCGGACACGTCTACCATTTTTGGTGTTAAAATACAAGCAGAACAGTCTAGCGTAGGGAAAGTTTTATCTAGTTGACTCATTTTACCACCAATACTAGGTTTCTTTTCTACAATATCAACTTCGAACCCTGCTTCTGCAATATCTAAAGCAGACTGTATACCAGCAATTCCGCCACCAATTACTAAAGCCCTTTTAGTAACCTTAGTTTCACCTGCTTTTAAAGGTGAGTTTAATAAAACCTTTGCAATAGCGGTTCTTGCAAGCACGATTGCTTTTTCCGTTCCTTCTTGTATATCTTTATGTATCCAAGAACATTGTTCACGAATGTTAGCAACTTCTACCATATAAGGGTTTAACCCTGCTTTTTCGGCAGTTTTTCTAAAGGTT
>JAGAUH010000088.1 GCA_017620875.1 Clostridia bacterium | reverse complement strand
TTACCGTCTCTCATTTCTAAAAATAGTTTTTCGTTTTCTTCTATACTTCTATCTCTATAAGGGCTATTTTTACCCGGTTCGGTTAAAGTACCCCTAGTTTCTCTTATTTGGTCGGCAGTAAGGTCGCAAACGTAAGCCTTTCCTTCTTTAACGAGTTTTAATGCAAAGTTAAAAATTTGGTCGAAAAAGTCTGATGCGTAATGCATTTCGAACCACTTAAAACCAAGCCACTCTATATCTTTTTTAATGGCTTCTACGTATTCGGTTTTTTCTTTGCTAGGATTAGTATCGTCGAAAAATAAATTACATTTTCCGTCATACTTTTTTGCAGTACCAAAGTTTAGGCACAAACTTTTTGCGTGCCCAATGTGTAGGTAACCGTTTGGCTCTGGTGGAAAACGAGTGTGAACTTCTGTATTAACACCTTCTGCTAATTCTTCGTTGATAATTTCTTCTATAAAGTTTTTTGCTTCCATAACTACTCCACAAAATTTGCTATTATTTAGATTTTATCACAAACAAAATGATTTTACAATTAATTACACTTGACTTTATAGAAAATTTTTTATAGAATATTATTTATAAGAAGTTAAAAGTTAATTAAATACAAAATCTTTGCAAAATTAAAAATTTTGCCATAACTATTTTGTCATTTTGAGCAAATTTAAATTTGCGTGAAAATCTTTTATAGACTCTCACGGCCACTGTCTCAGAGTGACAAAAAAATAAATCGTCTAAATATCACACGTCATTCTGAGTTTGCTTTAGCAAACGTAAGAATCTTTACTATACGACGTATAATAACTAAATAAAAAATTATCTTTTGAGGTAAGCAAAATGAAAACTAACCAAGTAACAATGGAAAAATTAGTAAATTTATGTAAATCTAGGGGTATCATTTTCCCAGGTAGCGAAATTTACGGCGGTATGGGTAACACTTGGGATTACGGTCCTATCGGTGTAGAAGTAAAAAACAACATTAAACGTGCGTGGTGGAAAAGATTTGTTCAACAAAGCGACAATTCTTTTGGTGTAGACGCAGCAATTCTTATGAACTCTAGAGTTTGGGACGCAAGTGGACACACCGCAAGTTTTACAGACCCAAAAATGGACTGTAAAGAGTGTAAAAGTAGACACAGAGCCGACAACCTAATAGAAAACTACTCTAAGGGTGCGGTAAACCCAGACACAATGTCTAACGAAGAAATGGAAAGTTATATAAAAGAACACAAAATTAACTGCCCTATCTGCGGAAAACACAATTGGACGCCTATTAGATTATTTAACATGATGTTTGAAACTAGCCGTGGCGTAACCGAAGAAAATCAAAACAAAATTTACCTTAGACCAGAAACTGCTCAAGGCGAATTTGTAAACTTTTTAAACGTACAAAGAACAACTAGAGCAAAAGTTCCGTTTGGTATTGCCCAAATTGGTAAAGCCTTTAGAAACGAAATTACCCCTGGTAACTTTATTTTTAGAACTATCGAGTTCGAACAAATGGAACACCAATGGTTCTGTAAAGAAGGCACGGACACCGCCTTTTACGAAGACTTTAAGAAAAAGGCTTGGGACTTTTTAGTAGATTTAGGTTTCAACCCAGAACACTTAAGATATAAAGACCACGATAAACTTGCACACTATGCTAAAAACGCTTGCGATATCCAATATCTATTCCCTATCGGTTGGTCAGAATTAAACGGTATCCACAACCGTACCGATTACGACTTATCTCGCCACCAAGAATATAGCGGTAAAAATATGCAATACGTAGATCCTATTACAAACGAAAAATACGTTCCTTACGTAATAGAATACTCTATCGGCGCAGACAGACTAATGCTTGCAGTTTTATCCGAGGCTTACGAAGAAGAAACCTTAGAAAACGGTGAAACGAGAGTTGTAATGCACTTCCACCCAAGTATTGCCGCTTATAAAGTTGCGGTATTACCTTTACAAAAGAACTTGGGCGAAAAGGCAAAAGAAATTTACAAAAAATTATCTAGCGAGTTTATGTGTACTTACGACGAAGCAGGCTCTATTGGTAAACGTTATCGTAGACAAGACGAAATAGGAACACCTATGTGCGTTACTATCGACTTTGACACCTTAGAAAATAACACCGTAACAATTCGTGATAGAGACACTATGGAACAAATAAGACTTAGCGTAGACGAATTAGTAGATTACGTTGCTAAAAAAATAAGATTTTAATTTAAGCAAAAAACAACTTAAAGTAAAACTTAATCAAAACAAAAAAACAAATAAAAAAGTCGGCTTTTTAGCCGACTTTTTATTATTTTACCAACTTATAGCCCCACTTTTATAGAAAACAATCTAGCGTGGTGTAACGTTATACTATAACAATTTTTCTTTTACGTATCGCTTTAAATAAAATTTTACAAACTCCGTTTTATTCAAAATCTATTTCTTCCGAAAGGAAAGTTTCTTTATCTTGTAAAAATTCTATAACGCTCATATCAAAACCCCTTGCAAGCATATAAATAGTGCTTAACGTTACGGTTTTGTTTTTACAC
>JAGAUH010000087.1 GCA_017620875.1 Clostridia bacterium | reverse complement strand
ATTAATAAATAAAATTGTATAACCATTATCGTTTTTGGCGATATTTTATTTAAGGATACTATTATGACTATAAAAGAATTACTTATCCAAAATTTTAATAATAAAACCTTTAGCGGAAAAACTGCAAAGCAAATTTTTGTTAGCCTTGGTATTACAAAAGCCAAGGATAAAGATGCTATGCGTAAAATTTTTGACGAGTTAGAAAAAGAATCCGTTATCGGCAGGGTAGAAGGCAAGTTTTACGCCTTTGAAGATTGTGGCTATATAAAAGGTACTATAAAAACGCACGAACGTGGTTTTGCATTTTTTACACCGCAAGACAAAACTCTTGGTGAGTTGTTTATACCTTCTAGGTCGCTAAACGGTGCGTTTCAAGGGGATACCGTTTTGGCGGTTAAGGTTGTAGGCAAGCGTGGTTCTACCGACGAAGGGGAAGTTGTAAAAGTATTAGAAAGGGGTAAACCGCAATTAGTTGGCACGTATTACGCAGAGCGTACTTATGGCTTTGTAGTTCCTGACGATAGGGGTTTCACAAAAGATATTTTTATTGCGGGTAAAAATTCGCAAAACGCAAAAACGGGTAGTAAAGTAGTTTGTAATATCATTTCTTATTCAGATGGAAAATCGCCCGAAGGTGAAATTGTAGAAGTTTTAGGTTTTGGTTGCGATATCGCCACGGAAGAATCTGCTATTTTAGTAGAAAACAAAGTTAAACAAACCTTTAACGAAGAAACTATATATTATTTGCGTAATATACCAGACTGCGTATCCGAAAAAGACAAGTTTGGCAGACTAGATTTAACAAACGAACTTATTATCACCATAGACGGCGACGACAGTAGGGATTTTGACGACGCCATTAGTTTAACTATAAAAGATAATGGAAACTACCAAGTAGGCGTGCATATTGCCGACGTAACTCACTACGTAAGACCAAACACTCCTATCGATTCCGAAGCGTTAGAAAGGGCTACTAGTATTTATTTTCCGGACAGGGTTATCCCTATGTTACCAGAAAAGTTGTCTAACGGAATTTGTTCTTTAAACCAAGGTGTAGAAAGGCTTACTATTTCTTGCCTAGCCGAAGTTACGCCTAGTGGCGAAGTGGTTACTTACGATATTAAACCTAGCGTTATAAAAAGCAAATATCGTATGACCTATAAAAAAGTACAAGGCATAATAGACGGGGATAAAGACCTTAGAAAAGAGTATTTAGAAATAGTAGATTTAATAGATAACTGCTATAAACTAAGTAGAGTTTTAAGGGCTAATCGTAAAAAACTAGGTAGTATAGTTATAGAAACAAAAGAGAGTTATATTTTTGTTGTAGAAGACAAAATTGTGTTAGATAAAAGGTTAAATACCCCTGCTAATCAACTTATAGAGGAGTTTATGCTACTTGCTAATACGATAGTAGCAAGGCATTGTTACTATTTAGATATACCTTTTGTATACCGCACGCACGAAAAGCCAACGGATGATAAAATAAAGGCGTTTATAGACTTTTTAAAAGGTATTAGCATAAAACTTAGTTGGAACGAAAAAAATTATCACCCGCAAGATTTTAACGCTTTACTAGAAAAAATAAAACAAGAGCCTTATTATAACGTGGTAAACTCTGTGCTACTACGCAGTATGCAAAAGGCAAAATATACGCCTGAAAATATTGGGCACTTTGGGTTAGCATTTTCGGAATATTGTCATTTTACAAGCCCTATCCGTAGATACCCCGACCTTATGGTTCACCGCATATTAAAATCCGTTATAAAAGATTATAATAGCGCTAGTAAATATGAAGAATTGGTAGGCGAAGTAAGTGAGCATAGTTCTATTATGGAACGCAAGGCGGACGAAGTAGAAAGGCAAGTTGATAAACTTTACGTAACGGCTTATATGTACGATTTTATTGGGGAAGAATTTGTTGGCGTTATTAGTGGGGTAACTAGTTTTGGCATTTTTGTAGAACTAGAAAACTCTGCCGAAGGTTTAATTAGGTTAGAAAATTTACCTAGGGGATATTATACTTACGACGAAAAGAATTTTACTTTATCTAGCGGTAATAATATTTTTAAACTAGGGGATAAAATAAACGTAATAGTAGAAAACGCAAATATTTCTACTAGAGAAATAGATTTTGTATTGTCAAGGGGGAAAGACAATTTTAAAAAATAGTTATTAATATAACTATTGCAATATATTTAAAATTGTTGTAAAATGTATAGGTATGAAAGTTCTATCGGAAAATAGAGTTGCTCGCCACGAATATTTTATAGAAAGCACAATAGAGGCAGGTATCGTTTTAGACGGTGGCGAAGTTAAATCTATAAAAAGCGGAAAGGCTACCTTAACGGATAGTTTTTGCCTTATATCTTCTTTTGGAGAAGTGTTTTTAAAAAACGCTCATATCGCCGTTTACGATAAAAGTAGTTCTTATAACGTAAAGGATAGTAAAAGGGACAGAAAACTACTTTTAAACAAGAGAGAAGTGGTAAAAATAAGGGCAAAAATGCAAGAAAAGGGTTATGCTTTGGTGCCTTTAAAACTATATTTAAAAGGGGCGCTTATTAAAGTAGAATTGGGCATTTGCAAAGGTAAACACACCTACGATAAAAAGCAAACCTTAAAAGAAAAAGACTTAAAAAGGTCTGCGGATAGAGATTTAAAAAATTATTAAGGATAAAAAAATGTCGGTATTTTTTACAAAACTAAAAAACTTTTTTATAATTATATTTAACGCCTTAAAGGTGGCTTTTTTAGCGGTTAAAAAAGCGCTTAAAATAGCGTCTAATTGGCTAATGGATATAATATTAAAAAAGGGCAACTTTATTATTTTTACTGCTATTTTTACGATAGTAGCACTTGTTTTAAGGGTAAAAGTAATAGATTTTCAGTCGCCGGACTATTTACAATTTTTAAAGGGGTGGACCACTCAAATTGCAGAAAACGGCGGTTTTAAAAACTTTGGCGCTATACACGGTTACGATTATACAATGCCTTATTTGTATATTTTAACTACCGTTAGTTATTTAAAGCCGGAGCATTGGCTATACGGTATAAAAGCCGTTTCTATTTTCTTCGATTTCGTTTTAGCCTTATTTATTGGTTTAACGGCTAAAAAAATATGCAAAACTAACACTAGTTTTTTAGTGGGTTACGGATTAGCGTTACTTCTTCCTAACGTTATTTTAAATAGCGCAATTTGGGGACAATGCGACGTAATGTATTCTGCCTTTATAATAATAAGTATATATTTTATGCTTTGCAATAAGGGAAGACTTGCAATGCTAGCCTACGGCGTAAGTTTTTGTTTAAAAATACAAGCCATATTCTTTTTGCCAATAATACTATTAGTTATGGCAAAAAAGAAAATTAATTTCTTTTATTTTATATATTCGTTTTTAGCAATTTTAGCACTAAATATCCCTGCTTTTTGTATGGGTATTGGCTTTAATAGGGCAATAATTGAGCCTATAAAAACACAAACTTCCGAGTATACAAACCTTAGTTCTAACGCGGTAAACTTATATTTTATTATAGATAAAATGGCGCACTACGGCATGTACGACGGAGAGCCAAACGTTGGTTGGAGAGAGTGGTTTGCCCCTGCTTTAATTGCTTTTGCAATTGGCGTTGTGGTGCTAGCATTTTTAATAATATATCGTAAAAAGTTTACTTTTACACCAAAGAGATTAGTGCTAATTTCTTACTTTTTTGCAATGCTAGTTCCTTACGTGTTACCGCATATGCACGAGAGATATTGGTACTTGTCAGATGCTTTGGCGGTGTTGTTTATATTATGTTATCGCAAGCATTTTTACATTGCGTTTTTATCTTGTTATTCTTCTTTTAGGATATGTTTAAACTATATTTTCGATACGGGGCTTGCAGGCGAAAATAACAGAATTTTGTTAGTTTTACTTATGTTACTTGCAATAATTTTAACTTTTAGACTAATTTGGAACGAGTTAAAACAAGACGACGAAATTGAGTTTTTAAATGATAAAAAAGTAGTAAAAAGTGGGGCTATAAGTCAAAATAGTGGCGAAAATTTAGATATTAACAAAAACTTTATAGTAACGGATTTAACTAACGGGGACGTGGTAAATAGTTCTTTAAAGCAAGAAGTTGTAATAACCGAACAGTCTTTAGAAGAATTTTTACAAGAAGAAACCCAAGAAGAAAAAGACCTAGAAAACGTTTTGACAAAAGCGTTTGGCTCTTTCGAGTTTGGCGAAGATGAAGTTTGTTCTTGCCATACCGAAGAATCAGAAAATAAAGAGTAAAAAATAGTTGTAAAATTTTTAATAATTTTGTATAATACTTTATCGGTAAACAACAAATAATACGATTAGTTTAAACTTTTCGTATTTATATATACGGGGCAGTTTTAGATTCGATTGCTCATGGATAGTGACGTAAGCATACCAAAGGCTCGGCTTTGTAAAAACGGAAATTAAACTTAAATGCAGATAACACTAGTTACGCATTCGCTGCCTAAGTGCGGCTGTCAAATTACTAAACCCTATCGTTAGTTATTTGGCATCAGTTTAGGATAGGTCCTACCACTATATTTTATCGGCGTATAAGGGTAGTATTTAGTCGATATGCTATTATTTAATCTTGTTCTTTAGAGTAAATAATTTAAGACAAAAAAAGAAATAAGTATGTAGAAAACGCACGTGAAGTGTGTAAGACCCGAGTGCAAGTCTCGGCTGCTCCACCATATAAGACAACTAATCTTGATACTATTAAATGTGTCGAGATTTTTTCTTTTTTATTGGGTTCAAGTCCCATGTTACACCGTTTATTTGCCCTACGTGTTTTTTCTTTAGGGACACTGTTTTTTAAACGAAAATTAATAAGCGAACGTGCTTTTACCTTTAACTTTTAATCGATTACTTAAAATAAATCACTTTTTATGGTATGCTATAGGCACCAGATTAGAAAGTGACATGATGGATAATTTTTTAGAGAATAAGAAGATAGGATTGTTATAACATAGTAAAAATAAAGATTTTGTGATATAATTTAACTAACTTTTATCGAGGTGTTTTATATGGAATTTTTAAAAATGATATTGAACGATGACGTTTATACTTTAGATGGTTTTAATGTTAGCGTTGAAGACTGGAAAAAGATGCTTCAAAATACAAGCGTCTTTGATGATAAGTCCCTTGAAATGGTAAAGCAATGGTATTATGAAGATAATCATGCTTCGTCAAGCAAAAGAGTTACAGCGAAGTATCATCCTGAGTTGTCAAGCACTCCATACAATGGCATAGTTGTTGGTTTAGGGAAAAGAATACTAAAATATTTAAACAGATATGAAATTGAACGTGAAGATGATAGTGATTGCTATTGGGTTACTGTGTTTGATGGTTGGTATGAAGATGATTATTTTATTTGGAAATTAAGAGATGAAATTTGTAGAGCATTAGAAGAATTGAATTATGTAGGTGATGTTGAGACATCTAGACCTAGATTTTGGTTGTTTCCAAGTAATTTAGAATATTACAATGTTTATGGTGCTTTTGAAAAATATAACGAACTTTACTGGCGACAAAAAATTAACCATATTAAAGTT
>JAGAUH010000086.1 GCA_017620875.1 Clostridia bacterium | reverse complement strand
ACAAGCAATAAAAATGTTCGAAGTAAACTTAAAACCATTACTTATGCAACCACCTTTAAGAGATAAAGTTGTTATGGGATTTGACCCTGCAAACAGAACGGGTTGTAAAATAGCAGTTGTTGACCAAACAGGTAAGTTTTTAGATAAAACAGTTGTGTATCCAACAAAACCACACTGTAAGATAGACGAGTCCAAACAAGTTTTATCAAGAATGATAGCAAAAAACAAAGTAGACGTAATTTCTATCGGTAACGGTACAGCTAGTAAAGAGTCGGAAATGTTTGTTGCCGATATGCTTAAAGAGATAAACGAAAAGGGTAGAAAGGTTGTTTATACCGTTGTAAACGAAGCGGGTGCATCCGTTTACTCAGCGTCAAAACTAGGTGCAGAAGAATTTCCTGATTTCGACGTTAGTGAAAGAAGCGCCGTTTCTATTGCTAGAAGATTGCAAGATCCGCTTGCAGAACTTATTAAAATAGATCCTAAGTCAATAGGTGTAGGTCAGTATCAACACGATATGCCAAAAGCAAGGTTAGATAGCGTTTTAAACGGCGTGTTAGAAGATTGTGTAAACGCAGTTGGAGTTGACCTAAATACCGCTAGTCCATCACTATTATCTTTTGTGTCGGGACTTAATAAAGGCATTGTAAAAAATATAGTAGATTTTAGAGAAAAAAACGGAAAATTTACAGATAGAAAGCAACTTTTAAAGGTGTCTAAACTTGGCGATAAAGCATTTACACAATGCGCGGGATTTTTAAGAATTACCGATGGAGATAACGTTTTAGATAATACCGGAGTTCACCCAGAAAGTTACGATGCGGTTAACAAAATGATGGAACTTTTTGGTTACACTAAAGAAGAACTTAAAGCAGGTTTTAAAGACTTGGCAGAAAAGGTAGAAGCATTTGGTGCTAAAAAAGTTGCAGATTATTGTGGTATTGGCGAACCAACTCTTATGGATATCGTTGCCGAACTTGTAAAACCGGGTAGAGATATAAGAGATAGTTTACCTGCTCCTGTATTAAGGTCTGACATTATGGACATAAAAGATTTAAAGCCAGGTATGGTTATTAAAGGTACCGTTCGTAACGTTATAGATTTTGGTGCGTTTGTAGATATTGGCGTTCACCAAGACGGTTTAATTCATATAAGTGAAATATCAGACAGTTTTATTAAACACCCATCAGACGTGTTAACCGTTGGCGAAACGTTAGACGTTTTCGTTATGGACGTAGACTTAAAAAAGAACAGAATTTCACTTTCATTAAAAAAATTAAAAAAACATTGACATAGTAGTGTTTTTTTGATATAATTTTTTCAAACTTATAGGAGGTTAAAAATTGCAACATTAGATAAAGTTACTCAACTTTTATGCGAACAATTAGGCATTTCTGCTGATAAAGTTAAAGAAGATTCTAAAATAGTAGAAGATTTAGGTGCAGACTCTATCGACGTTTTCTAAATGGTTATGTCTTTAGAAGATGAACTAGGAATCTAGATAGAAGAAGATAAAATTACAGAATTAAAAACTGTAAAAGACGTTGTAGATTTAATAGATAACGTTTAATATATTTTTTAAAAATTTTCCGCAAGGTTAGCCTTGCGGATTTTTTTTGCTAAATTTCGCATATGTAGTGTTTGCTATATAAAAATATTACTATATATACTAAAATATATATAAAAATTCTTGAAAGTAAAAAAAAAATATGATATAATATTAGATATATTATTTATAAGGGGAATTGTTTTGAAAAGTAGCGACAAGAAATTTAAATTACTATCGTTTGAAACCTTAGGAATAGTTTTCGTTTTGATTTCTATTATAGGGTTATTATGCCTTTTTGCCGGTAAGTATTTGTTTGGTGAAGTCGGCGAAGTAGTAAAAGGATTTGTATTAGGTGTTTTTGGATATTTGTCTTACGTTGTTCTTATTTTAACTTCTATTTACGGCGTAATTGCTATTGCAGGGGTTAAGATAAAAATAAAAATACCTACAAAGTTCGCTATTTTAGGTGCTATCGGAATTTATGCTTTAATT
>JAGAUH010000010.1 GCA_017620875.1 Clostridia bacterium | reverse complement strand
GCAGGTAAAGGTACGCAGGCTTCGGTTATATGTGAAATGTTTAATATTCCACATATTTCCACCGGCGACATTTTCCGCAAAAACATTAGGGAGAAAACGGAGATAGGAATTATTGCAAAAAGTTACATAGATAAAGGCAACCTAGTTCCCGACGACGTAACGGTGGAAATCGTAAGACAAAGACTTGTCGAAGAGGACTGCGCTAGCGGATATTTGCTAGATGGTTTTCCTAGAACTATACCACAAGCGGAAATGCTTATGGCGTTTGATAAAATAGACTGGTGTATAAACCTAGATATTCCACAAGAAAAGTTAGTTGCTAGACTTACTGGACGTAGGGTTTGTCCTAGGTGCGGTAAAAGTTATCACGTAGACTTTTTAAACGGAAGTACAAAGTGCGAATACTGTGGAGCAACACTTGCTCATAGATCAGACGACTTTGAAGAACAAGTTCAAGAAAGATTAAGAGTTTATAATAATCAAACTCAACCACTTATCGATTACTACAAAGGCTTTAACAAATTACTTAACGTAAACGGCGACGGTAGTATAGAAGAAGTTGGTGAGAGAATAAGACAGGCATTAAAATAATGATAACTGTAAAATCTCAAAAAGAAATACAACTAATGAGAGAGTCGGGCAAAATCCTAAGAGATTTACTTCTTCTTTTAGAAAGTAAATTGCAAATTGGGATGCCCACTATCGAATTAGATAAAATCGCTTACGATTTTATAACTAAAAACGGAGCAAAGCCGTCCTTTTTGGGTTATGGCGGATTTCCCGCGTCTATTTGCGTATCTATAGATAAACAAGTAGTCCACGGATTTCCTAGCGATAGACTTATAAAAGAAGGCGAAATAATTAGCATTGATGCGGGGGTTTACAAAAACGGATTTCACGCAGATGCCGCAAGAAGTTTTTACGTGGGTAAAATAGATAGCGAGAAAAAAAGATTAATAGACGTAACTAAAGAGTCCTTTTTTAAGGGTATCGAAGGTATCCAAGAAGGTAGCGCTTTAGGTACGATAGGATATCAAGTCCAAAGTTTTGTAGAGGCAAACGGTTTTAACGTTGTTAGAGAAATGGTTGGGCACGGTATAGGTAAAAACCTACACGAAGATCCAAACGTTCCTAACTATGGTAAAAAGGGAGTTGGTATTAGGCTAAAAAGCGGTATGACATTGGCGGTAGAACCTATGGTAAATATGGGGACACACAAGGTGATACTAGATGGTTGGAAGTGCGACACGCAAGACGGCTTACCATCTGCTCACTACGAAAACACCATACTCATTACTGCTGACGGTGTAGAAATTTTAACATTATAAAAAGGAGATAACTATGTCAAAAAGTGATTGCATAGAAGCAGAAGGAACTGTTGTAGAAGTTTTACCAAACACAAACTTTAAAGTAAAACTTTCTAACGGACATATTATAACGGCTTATCTATCTGGAAAATTAAGAACTAATTATATCAAGATTATCCTAGGCGATACCGTTAAAATAGAAATGAGCCCTTATGACCTTACAAAAGGCAGAATAGTTTGGCGTAGCAAAACCTAATTAAACTAATAAATCGGAGGATGTAAAAATGAAAGTTAGACCATCAGTAAAACCAATGTGCGATAAATGCCGTATTATCAGAAGAGAAGGCAAGGTTATGGTAATTTGTTCTAAGAACAAAAATCATAAACAAAAGCAAGGTTAAGACAATTACTGTTAGGCGCGTCATTCCAAGCGCGTAGCAGACAATATATATAAATACTAAATTAAAAAATTTTTCGGAGGTAAATTATGGCTCGTATTGCCGGTGTAGACTTACCAAGAGATAAGAGAGTAGAAGTTGGTATTACCTACATTTATGGAATAGGACCAGCAACAGCAAAGAAAATACTTGCTGAAACTGGCGTAAATCCTGACACTAGAGTTAAGGATTTAACAGAAGTAGAAGTTTCTAAACTAAGAGAGTATATCGATAAAAACGTAAGAGTAGAAGGTGAATTAAAATCAGAAATTAACCTTAACATTAAAAGACTTATGGAAATCGGATGCTACCGTGGTTTAAGACATAGAAAGGGCTTACCTGTAAGAGGTCAAAGCTCTAAGAGAAATGCCCGTACAAGAAAGGCACCAAGAAGAACCGTTGCTAAAAAGAAAACGGCTGGTAAATAATTAGGAGGACAAAATGGCTACAGCTAAAAAGACTACTAAACGTAGAGAACTTAAAAAAGTAGATAAAGGACAAGTTCATATTCAATCCTCTTTTAATAACACTATTATTACGGTTACAGATATGAACGGAAATGCTCTTTCTCAATGTAGTGCAGGAGCATTAGGTTTTAGAGGAAGTCGTAAATCAACTCCATTTGCTGCTCAACAAGCTGCAGAAAAAGCTGTAAGAGACGCTATGGAACACGGCTTAAGAAGCGCAGAGGTTTACGTAAAAGGACCTGGTCAAGGTAGAGAATCAGCAATTAGAGCATTAGGCGTTTGTGGCGTAGAAGTTACGTTAATTCAAGACGTATCACCTATC
>JAGAUH010000085.1 GCA_017620875.1 Clostridia bacterium | reverse complement strand
ACCCCTTATACTATTAGAGATACAAGAGTGTCGATAGAAGAAAAGATGCAAGAGTCATCTAACGCAATTTCTGCTTTTGACGAGATTTTAAAAGAAGAAAAAATATCTTCTTTTGAAGAAGAACGTAAAAAGGCAAAAGAAGAACAAGCCAAAATTATAGAAGAAAGTCGTTTAGGTGGTCTTGGGGATACTACTAGTGTTTCTAGTGACACTTACGAAGAAACTACTACTTCTTTTTCTTATAGCGATCCCGATCCAATAGTCAATAGCGAGTCGGAGGCAGAATTGCAAGCTTTGTCCTTTGATGCTATTAAAGATTACGAGTTTATACCACCTCCGTTATCTTTGTTTAAGTCTTACGACGCTTACGAAGATAAAGAAAAATTACAAGAGTTTATAGATTATAGTATAGAGCATATAAAAGACGTTATAAAAGAAAGAAAAAATCACGAAATTGATATTACGAAAATAGAGCACGGTCCTACTTTTACTAGATTCGAGTTTAAAATGCCCGTTACCTTACCTATTAAAGACATAGAAGGTCTTTCTGCCGATCTAGCGCTACACCTAGCGTCTAACGCAGGCGTTCGTATTGCCCAAGTTCCAAACACGGATAGAGTGGGTATAGAAGTTGCCAATAGAGAAAGAGTTCAAGTAGGGTTAAAAGACGTATTGTCAGATAAAGTCTTTTTAGATGCAGATCCAATTAAATGTCCGTTCGTTATTGGAAAAGACGTTACCGGTAAAAGTTTATTTTTAGAACTAGCAGATTTAACGCATATATTACTTGCGGGTACGTCTGGTTCTGGTAAATGGGTTTTCGTTACTTCTTTATTACTAAGTTTAATGTGTAAAGTTAGTCCTAAGGATTTAAGAATAGTCATTTGCGATCCTAAAGGGGTAGACTTTGTTTCTTTTTCGGGTGCACCACATTTATTGATTGACGATATTGTTGTAGAGCCACAAAAAATAGATAAGGTTTTGGCGTGGGCAGTACAAGAAATGGAAAGAAGATACGATATTCTAAAAGCATCTCGTGTTGCCAAAATTGCCGATTATAACAAGGTTATGAAAGGCAAAGACCATATGACGAGAATACTTATCTTTGTAGATGAGTTTGCAGACCTAGTTGGAGATAAAAGTAATTCCATTATGGAAAAGGTTCAAAAACTTGCTCAAAAAGCAAGGGCTGCAGGAATTCATTTATTACTTGCTACACAAAGACCTACGGTAGATATAGTAAGCGGTTCTATAAAATCTAACTTGTCTACGAGAATTGCTTTAAAAGTTCAAAACAATATAGACTCAAGAACAATTTTGGATATGGGTGGGGCAGAAAACTTATTGGTTCACGGAGATATGATGTTCTACTCAGCAACAAACTCTCAAATACAAAGGGCGCAAGGTCCTAACGTTAGTGGGGAAGAACTTTACGACGTGTTAAGTTTTATTAGAGAGAAGAACCCTGCTATATTTGACGAAAGACTTAAAGCAAAAATAGATTCCGTTCCGGCTAATTCTTCTTCCGGTGGCGGTGCATCTTATGGTGGCGACGACGATAGAGATTTAGATTTAAAAGTAAAAGCATTAAAGTTTGTTATAGACACCAAAAAAACTTCTATTTCTGCAATGCAAAGGGAGTTTAGGATAGGTTTTAACAAAGCGGCGCTCGTACACGATTGGTTGATTAAAGAAGGGTATATTACCGATTTAGAAAATGGTAAAGCCCAAATAAATATAACCTTAGACCAATATAAAGCAAAATTTGGTGGAGTGTAATTTATATTTGATAAATAAGTTTTGTTTGTGATTACAAAAGAACAAGGAGAGCAAAATGAGTAACGATAAAACAATAAAACAAAGTTACGATATAGATTTTGATATGAAAGAGCCATACGTTTTTATAAGTTACGCTCATAAAGATTCTAAATCTGTTTTGCCTATGATTGCCGAATTGCAAAAAAACTATAACGTTTGGTATGACGACGGTATAGATCCTGGTACAGAGTGGGACGAAAATATTGCTCAACATATCGAAAATTGCAACTTATTTTTTGCCTGTATAACTAAAAATTATTTAGATTCTTCAAATTGTAAAGATGAGTTAGATTATGCAAGAAGTTTGGATAAGACTAGAGTGTTGATTTATTTTGAAAAGGTAGAATTGCCAAGTGGTATGAAAATGAGACTTAATCGTCTTCAAAATATACATAAATATGTGTACAAAACCGAAGAAGATTTTTATAAAAAACTATACCAAAGCGAAGGTTTGTTAGAGTGTTTAAAACAAACTAAACCAACAACAAAGCCTAAAAAAGCATCTAAACCAAAAACAGAAAAAAATAAACCGCAACAAACCGATACGGATAAAAAAGTAGTAGAGCCTACTATTAAACAGATTACCCCTATTTTATTTGATAACGTTGCTAATACTACTTTAAATACAGAATCTCAAACAAAAGTTTTAACAACTTGCAATTCTAAAAAGAATGATAGTTATACTTTTCCGCCTTTATCCTTACTAAAAGATAACGTTGTTATAGAAGATAAAGATAAGTTAAAAGAGTT
>JAGAUH010000084.1 GCA_017620875.1 Clostridia bacterium | reverse complement strand
GAGTATACGCCGCTATCGTCGGTGAAACTATCTTCTTGCGAAATTTGAGAGTAGGCTTTTAGTATATCTTTTAGCAAAAAACCTTGTGGGGTTTGTACTAAATATTTATTACTTCTCTCACATTTTATAATTTCACCGTTTTGCTCCGTTGCAACGGTGTCTTTACAAGGAACGCAAGCAATACCGCTACCGTATTTTACCACCGAGTTGTAGCAATTTTCTATAACTTCGCTAGTTACAAAAGGTCTTGCTCCGTCGTGTATTAAAACAACTTGTTTACTACAGGCTTTTAGCCCGTTGTAAACTGAATCCGTTCTAGTGTTTCCGCCAATTATTAACTTTATATTTTTGCAAATATTTTGCGTAATTTTAAAAAATTCGTCGTAGTCTTTTTGAGAAGTTGTTACTATTAATTCGGATATAAAATCACAAGATAAAAACACCCTAATAGTTTTTTCTAAAATAGTTGCGTTTTGGTATAATTGCAGTAATTTATTTTTTTCAAAACCAGCCCTTGTTCCGCTACCGGCACAAGTGATAATAGCGCTACACGTCATACAATCACCTCGTAAAGTAGGGCGCTTTCTTCTTTCTTGACGGTTTCTTTTAGGGATAGCACCCTTAGTTTTAGCGTGTTTGCCCCAAGAGAAATTTCTATTATATCGCCAATTTTTAGCATGTAAGAAGGTTTAACGGATTTTCCGTTTACGCTAACTTTACCGCCGTTACAAGCGTCGCAAGCAACGGTACGGCGTTTTAAAATACGGCTAACTTTTAAAAATTTATCGATTCTCATTTACTCACCTAAAAAATCTAAGAATTTTTTTGAAAATTTTATATAAATATATAATTTTTTATTGACAATTTACAACGTTTGTACTAAAATAGTATAATGCTAGAATGACCTAATGGCGTAAAATTGCAAAAAAAAGCAATAAAAATTTGCGATAATTTCGCATAAAATAAGGCAAAAACACAAAATTTATCGTGTAAAAAAAGCCATCTAGTTCATTATACAACAAATTCGGAAACAAATCAATAAGTTTTCACGAAATAAAAAAGGAGAAGCAAATAAATGAGAAGTTTGCAGACAGTAAAATTTGGCAAAAGCAAAACTGAAAGAAAGACTTTTTCTAAAATTACCGAAGTTGTAGACGTTCCGTATCTTATCGAGATACAAAGGGATAGTTACAAAAACTTTATCGAAGAGGGACTAAGCGAGATTTTTGACGAGTACTCACCGGTTACGGATTTTTCCGACCACTTCGAGTTGTATTTTTTAGATCATAAACTTTCTGACACTTCTAAGTACGACGAAAAGACCTGTCGTGAAAAGGATGCTACTTACGCTACGCCTTTATACGTAAAACTCAGACTAGTAAACAAAATGACCGGCGAAGTTTTAGATAAAGACGACGTTTATATGGGTGATTTACCTAAAATGACCGACAACGGTTCTTTTATCATAAACGGCGCAGAGAGAGTTGTGGTATCTCAATTAGTTCGTAGCCCTGGCGTTTATACTTTAGCAGAAAAAGACACTAAGTCAGGAAAGAACCTTTTCAATTCTCAAGTAATTCCTGGTAGGGGCGCTTGGATAGAGTTCGAACAATCTTGCGTAGAAGATAAAAAGGTTTTAAAGGTGTCGGTAGATAAAAACAGAAAAATCTATGCGACTATTCTACTTCGTGCTTTAGGTTACGGAACGGATGCCGATATTGCTAAGTTGTTCGATAACGACTCTATGATCGTTGCTACTTCAGAAAAAGATTCTGCAAAATCAGAGAGAGACGGCTTATTCGAATTATACAAAATTTTACGTCCGGGTGAAATGCCGGAAGAAGACGTTGTAAAAACTTACATTAGGTCTACTTTCTTTGATGCAAGAAGATACGATTTAGGTAAAGTTGGTAGATATAAAT
>JAGAUH010000083.1 GCA_017620875.1 Clostridia bacterium | reverse complement strand
AGAAGAATTTTTAAGCAAAATTTTTAACGAAAAGGTTCAAACCAGGTTCCGTCCATCATATTTCCCATTTACCGAGCCAAGCGTAGAAGTAGACGTTAGTTGTTTTGAGTGTGGTGGAAAAGGTTGTAGTTTATGTAAAGGAACTGGTTGGATAGAAGTACTAGGTGCCGGTATCGTTAATAGAGCGGTATTAGAAAATTGTAACGTAGATCCAGACGAGTATAGTGGTTTTGCTTTTGGTATCGGAATAGAAAGAATTGCTATGTTAAAGTATAAAATTCCTGATATAAGATTATTCTTCGAAAACGATATTAGATTTTTAAAGCAATTTAAGTAAAAGGGAGAAAAGATATGAAAGTTTCATTAAGTTGGTTAAGTGATTACGTAAATTTAGATGGTGTTAGTGTAGAAGAATTACAAAAAGGTCTTTTCTCATGCGGTTTCGAAGTGGAAGAAGTTATATCTTTATGTAAGTCTAGCGGAATTAAAACTTGTAAAATATTAGAAATTAATAAGCACCCAGAAGCCGATAGGTTATCCGTTACAAAAGTAGACGCAGGAAAATACGGTATTTTACAAATTGTTACAAACGGAACAAATATAAAAGTAGGCGATATCGTACCCGTGTCAATAGACGGTGCTATCCTTGCAGACGGTACAAAAATTAAAAAAGGCAAACTAAGAAACGTAGATTCTGACGGTATGTTTTGCGGTGGAGAAGAAATTGGTATAAACGGAGATCAATATCCAGGTGCAGACGAAGATTGTATTTTAATAATTAAAGAAGATTTGCCTTTAGGTGAAGAATTTACAGAACTAATCGGCATTAAAGATACGATTTTTGATATTTCTATTACTAGTAATAGACCGGATTGTCAAAGTATAGTAGGTATTGCAAAAGAAGTTGCTTGCCTATTAAATAGACCGTTTATTGCTCCAAAACTTTTTGATAAAAGAGTTTCTGGTTCAGAAGTAAAAGTTACGGTAGAAGCACAAGATTTGTGTCCTTTATACTATGCTTCTAAGGTAACGGATATAAAAATAGAAGAATCTCCAGAATGGATGAAAAAAAGATTAAATAGTGTTGGAATTAGGTCAATAAATAATATCGTAGATATTACAAACTACGTTTTAACCGAAATTGGACAACCAATGCACGCTTTTGATACTAACTTTTTAGCAGGTAAAGAAATAAACGTAAGAAGGGCTAATAATGGCGAAAAAATAGTTACGTTAGACGAAAAAGAATTTACTTTAACAGAAAATAATCTTGTTATATGCGATAAAGAAAAAGCCGTTGCTCTTGCAGGTGTAATGGGCGGATTAAATAGTGGTATTTGCGATAACACACAAGAAATTATTTTCGAATGTGCTAAATTTAAAAGGGACAATATAAGAATAACTTCTCGTACTTTAGGTCAAAGGTCAGATTCTTCTGCTAGATACGAAAAAGGTGTAGACGTTTATACAACAGAGTGCGGTATTTTAAGAGCACTATATTTAATAGAGCAATTAAATTGTGGTAAGGTTAGCGGTTTAATAACGGAAGTTAGGGCAGAAGAACCTAAAAAGATGGTTATTAACACTACTTTTGAAAAAATTAACAAAGTTTT
>JAGAUH010000082.1 GCA_017620875.1 Clostridia bacterium | reverse complement strand
TAGAGTTTTCTTCTAATAGTGCTTGTTGCGTAATTATGGCTAGCAACGGCTATCCACAAAGTTACCAAAAAGGCTTTGAGATTACCGTTGGCGATATTTCGGGAGAAGTTTATTTTGCAGGTGCAAAACTACAAGATGGCAAGGTTTTATCTAATGGTGGTAGAGTACTTGGCGTAACAAACACGGCAAAAGATTTAAAATCGGCAATAGAGTTATCTTATAAAGACGTTAAAAAAATTAATTTTGACAACGCTTATTTCAGAACAGACATAGGACAAAAAGCCCTAAAGGCTAATGGAGATAAATAATGGTTTACAGAATTTTTGTAGAAAAGAAAAACGGATTTGACGTAGAAGCAAAATCATACTGCTCAGAACTAAAAACCTTTTTAGGTATAAAAGGTGTAGATTCTGTTAGGGTTATTAACAGATACGACGTAGAAAAAGTTTCTAAAGAACTTTTCGATAGTATAGTAAACACCGTTTTATCAGAGCCACAAGTAGACACCGCTCAAGCAGAACTAAAGGTAAACGAAACGGATTTTGTTTTTGCGGTAGAATTTTTACCAGGACAATTCGACCAAAGGGCAGATAGTGCCGCTCAATGTATTCAACTAATTTCTCAAGGGGAAAAACCGCTTGTTAAAAGCGCTAAAATATACGTTATTAGCGGAACGCTTAGTCAAGAAGATAAAGAAAAAATTAAAAAGTTTACTATTAACCCCGTAGAAGCAAGAGAAGCAGGTTTTGATAAACCAGACACTCTAGTTGCCGTTTACGACGTGCCTTCTTCCGTTAAAGTTTTAAAAGGATTTATAACTTTAGACGAAAACGGGTTAAATAGTTTCTTAAAAGAATATGCTTTAGCAATGGACTTAGACGATTTAAAATTTTGCCAAGCATATTTCGTAAAAGAAAACAGAGATCCTACCATTACGGAAATCCGTATGCTAGATACTTATTGGTCAGATCACTGTAGACATACCACTTTTTTAACTACAATAGATAGCGTTAAAACAGAAGATCCACTTTTACAAAAGGCGTTTAACGAATATATAGCCACACGTAAAGAGTTAAATAGGACAAAACCTATTAACCTAATGGATTTAGCAACTATCGCCGTTAGAAAACTTAAAAAAGACGGAAAACTAAATAAACTAGACGAAAGTGAAGAAATAAATGCTTGTACCGTTAAAATTAAAGTTATGGTAAACGGAGAAGAACAAGACTATTTATTATTATTTAAAAACGAAACCCACAACCACCCAACGGAAATAGAGCCTTTTGGTGGTGCGGCTACTTGTATAGGTGGCGCTATAAGAGATCCGCTTTCTGGTAGAGCGTACGTTTACTCCGCAATGAGAGTTACGGGTGCGGCAGACCCACTATTAGAGCAAAGCAAAACCTTAAAGGGTAAACTTTCTCAACGTAAAATAGTTACTACTGCTGCTAGCGGTTATTCTTCTTATGGTAACCAAATTGGTCTTGCAACGGGCTTAGTAGACGAAATTTACGAT
>JAGAUH010000081.1 GCA_017620875.1 Clostridia bacterium | reverse complement strand
TAGGTCTTGTAATTTTACTTTGTTAAATTACTGACTTTTAGTCGTACTTTGACGCACTAGGCTCGTTAAAGTGAGAGGATTGAACTAACCTTGTTGGTCTTTATATTTTTTACTCCCCTTAAATAGAAACGGGTAAAATTGCATAATTGCTAAACAAACCTAAATAATGACAGCATTTAAACTTTCTAGAAACGAGCAGTGCTAGGAAATCCGTAAAAAAGACAAGGGCGTGTACTTGCCGTACATAACCGCAGGCTTTTTTGCGGTTGACAACGCAATGCGAAGTTTATAGGAAGTTTAAATTAATAGTCTGTTAGGTCGTTTTCGAACAACACTATATCCCCTTCTTTAACAAAATCTTTTAGTTTATCTTTTGCAACGGTAAGGGTGGCTACTACTTTAACCTTTTCCGGATCGAATCCGCCACCAAAAACCATACCTTCTCTTATGGCGTTACAACTGCCACCTTCTACTAAAAAAGCATAATCTACAACGCTTGCTAGTTGCACGCCAAAATCGTAGTTGCGTTTATTTTGTTCTAAACCAAGTTCCGTCATACCGGGGGTTACTATTATTTTTCTACCCTTAAAATAACTAAGCACTTCTAACGCGTATTTAATACCCTCTGCATTAGAGTTGTAAGCGTCGTCTATTATGGTTATGCCGTTGTTTTCTATTAAACTAAGCCTATGCTCTATTGGTTCGCACTTTTTAATACCTTGTTTAATTTCTTGTAAAGAAAGTCCTAATTTGTTTGCAACGGCAACGGCTAAAGTTAGGTTAGAAACGTTGTGTTTGCCAAGTAGTTTCGTATTACACTCTAACTCTTTACCATCTATTACTAGAGTAAAGGTACTGCCGTTTTTATCTACTAAAATATCTTTTGCATATACGCTAGGGTTGTTTTCTACGGTTAGCCCCGCTAATATTTTTTCTCCGTTAAAATCGTTATATAAATTAAAAGTATTGTCGTTATCGCAAGTAAAAACCCCAACGCCGTTTTCTTGTAAAGATTGCATTAGTTCGTATTTGGTTTTTATTACCCTTTCTATATTGCCAAAAGTAAGCAAATGTGCCCCTATAACACCGTTAAGTACCCCTATGCTAGGTTTTACTATGTCGCAAAGTTCTTTAATATCCCCAACCCTTCTTGCACCCATTTCGGCAATAAACACTTGGGTATCTTCTTTTATTAGTTCGGTAGATTTTGCAATGCCTAAAGGCGTGTTATAACTAAGAGGTGTTGCCACTACTTTATATTTTTCGGATAAGATTACGTTTAAAAAGTTTTTACGCTAGTTTTTCCGTACCTCCCGGTAATTGATATTTTAATTCAGTTGTCATTTTGTAGTTTTTGTTTTGCTTTGTTTACGTATTTTTTTCCACGCAAAACTTCTAAAGGCTTGTTTAATATGCTTGCAATAAAAATTATTAAAGGCATAAATAGCGGTAATAAGGCTACAACGCTAAACCTAAGCAATTTTAAAGAATTTAGTTTTATATAATAGCATAAAACGTTAAAGCCTAAAATAATGCCAAAAAACAAGATAAAAGATAGTATAGTATAAGTTATAATAAGCCTAATAACTCTATTAGTAAATTTTAACGGAACTTTGTTTTCTATTTTACGCTCTCCCCTAACGTATAAAAATATAAAAAAGGCGTAAAAAACTAAACCTATTAAAGATAAATAATCGTTTTGTAAAAAAGCAAAAACCACGTTAAATAAACAAAAAGCAAAAAAGGATAACAAACTAAGCATTATTACCCTAGACATAAACACGTTATTTTTTTTGTTTATCCATTTAAAATAGTCGATAGAAATATAAGATTTTTGTTGTAAGCATTGTAAAAATTTATACCCCATAAGTATACTAGTTACACTTGCAAAAAGGGCAAGTATTAAATATATTAAAATACTTTGCCAACCAAAAACTTGATTAATGCTTGTAAAATCTTTTAATAACATTTTATCTCCTATTTTAGTAAAAAATCTTTTACGATAATATTAAAAGCGTTTGCTTTGTCTATAAAGGCAAAATGCCCCGCGTCTTTTATAAAAATAAGCACGCTCCCCTTTACGTATTTATGCATTTTTTTCGCCATATATTTGGGGGTTGTACTATCTAGTGTTCCGTTTATTATTAGCGTTTTGTTTTTTATATTAGTTAGCGTATAATCTAAATGCTCGTTTACAATTTTAACGTAACTTTGCTTATTAATTAAAGGCAAATTTTTATACTCTTTAGAGCCAAAACTATTAAGCCTTTTACTGTTTGGGCAAAGCCTTTTTAGTAGTTTATACAAGTAGACTTTAAAATAGTATTTAATACTCCTTTTAGGCTTTAAACCCGCCCCGCCGGTAAACACTAGTTTGTCTGCCAAAGACCTTAGTTCTTGACTTTTTAAAACTAACCTTACCCCAAAACTATGGGCAATTATATCAAAATTTTTTATATTTTTTTCTTTTATAAAAAGTAGCAAATCTAAAATATAATCGTCTAGAGAATACGGCTTTGTAAGTGGCGGATTTTTACCAAACCCACTTAAATCTACCGCGTAAACAGTGTAAAATTTGCTAAAATAATTTATTTGATTTATAAAACTTTCTTTACAAGATAAATAGCCGTGTAAAAATAATAACGCCTTTCCTTGACCTTTACAAATATACTCAAGACTCACTTATTTTATATTCCATAATAATTGCATCTTCCGTATTCTCGTAATACTTTCTTCTTACGGCAACTTGCTTAAACCCAAATTTTAAATATAAGTTTTGCGCAACGACGTTAGATTTTCTAACTTCTAAAAACAAACTTTCTTTTTTAGTTTCTTTAGCAAAGTTTTTCAACTCTAATAATAAAATGGTCGCTAGCCCTTGTTTACGGTACTCAACGTCTACACCAATTGTAAAAACTTCCGCTTCCCAATCGCTATAACCGGCAATTATATAAGCAACTATTTTCCCGTTTTTTAGTATACACTTTTTAAAAACGTTTGTAAAAGATATGCTTTCTTTTAGCATATTTTTTGACCAAGGGGATTTTAAAAAGCAAACTTTTTCTAGTTCTTCTAGCCTGTCTAAATCGGCAAAAGTTATCTCTCTTAACATTCTTCCGCCTGACTTTTTTTAACGTATAAAGGAATTAAATTTTCTCTATCGGTTAAAAGGTTTTGTTTTTCTTCTACCGCGTTTATAAGCCCTTGTAAAACGTCTACGTCTTTACAAGATAAAACGGTATATTCTTTTTTAAGTTCTTCTAACTGGGTAGCGTTTATAAAAGTCGACTCTTTAGCCACGCCGTTTTCGTATACGCAAGCGTAATTATTGCCGTTTCTCGCGTCTATAATTGCAAGTATTTTATTTCTATCAGTATTGTATGCAATGGTATCGAAACTTGTTATTGGTAGCAC